>WFNC01000567.1 GCA_015488785.1 Flavobacteriales bacterium
CTTCAATAATCATATTCTCAATACTATCTTCAAGCTTTTGGATAATATAATCTACTCTTTTTAATAATTCAGGATTAAGATGATTAGAATCTATTCCTACATTTAAGATTGGACAACCTCCCAAATGAATTGTTTCCTTGGTATAGTCTCTATAAAAGGAAATTAAAGCTTTTAGCTTATCAATAGATGATGACTTAGCTTCAATTCGTTCTCTTATTAACCCCAAAACAAATCGCATACTATAATTGAAAGCTTCTAAAGATAATTCTTCTTTGTTTTTGAAGTTTCCATAAATAGCTCCTTTTGTTAAACCCGTCGCTTCCGTCAAATCGGAAAGACTCGTTCCTACGTATCCTTTTTTATTGAAGATGGGAGCTACTGTCTTAACAATGTATTTTGCCGTTATTTCTGATTTTGAAGCCAATTGTTTATTTTAATTTTTACAAAAATAGTAAAAAAAATACCGATAGGTATATAATATTGTGGTAAAATAATTTTAAGCGTAATGACGATTCACAATCAACATCTAAAATCAAACAGATCCCCAATCTAAATCCCCTACTTCCGTATCTTCAATAAGCGTTCTCCAATACTCAACTGACTGAGCATTTTTGATATCAAAATCACCAGAAACCTCTCTTCGCAATACGATAAGATGACCTCCAGAGCCTAAAGCTTTTCCAATATCATAAGCAAGCGAACGAATATAAGTTCCTTTAGAACTTTTAATATAGAAATGAATTTCATTATTTGGTTTAAGCTCTAAATTAAGTTCAAATACAGTAATTAGATTTGATTTCATCTCAATTTCTTGCCCTTTTCTAGCAGATAAGTAAGCTCGTTTTCCGTTTACCTTTTTTGCCGAAAATATAGGTGGAACTTGTTCTATTTCTCCTAAGAACTGAAGCTTAACCTCATCAATTAATTTTTGTGTAATATGCTCAGTTGGGAATGTTTCATTTATTTCAGTTTCTAAATCGTAAGAAGGCGTTGTAGCTCCCAATTTGATAACTCCTGTATAAACTTTTACATCATTTATAAAACTTGTTATTTCCTTTGTTTTCTTTCCTGTACAAATAACCAACAAACCAGTCGCCAATGGATCTAACGTTCCTGCGTGACCAACTTTCAGCCTTTTTATATTGTATTTTTGCTTCAGCGGATAACGCAATTTATTCACTACATCAAAAGAAGTCCATCCCAAGGGTTTATCAACTAATAATATTTCTCCTTTTCTAAAATTATAAATTTTGTTTTCCATTGTATTTTTATGATTGTGAAATTGAAGAGCAGTAAAAACTGAGAGATTGTGAACTTTAAAATTAAAAAAAATATTACATTAATGAATTGCTACATTAAGAAACTATTTCAGAGACCAAATTATGGCAAATATTCCGACTAGAATACAGTAAGCCGCAAAATAAACTAACTTGCTTTTTTTAACGATACTAATCATCCAAGTACAAGCGAATAAACCTGTAAAAAATGCAGCGACAAATCCAGCTCCTAAAGCGGTTGCGTCAACATTTAGCAAAGAGAAATCATCGCTTATTAAGTCTTTTGCTATTTTACCGAATATAAGCGGAACAACCATTAAGAATGAAAAACGAGCAGCCTTTTCTCTATCGACTCCCATTAGTACCGAAGTTGAGATTGTCGCTCCTGATCTGGAAATACCTGGTAAAATTGCAATCGCTTGAGAAACACCGATAATAAAAGCTCCTAAAAAAGAGACATCTTTAGTCGTGTTTTTGGCTTTATCAGCTAGAAAAAGTAGTGCTCCTGTTAGCAAAAGCATAGAACCAACCAATAAAATTTTACCATTAAAAAATGATTCGATAATATCGTCGAAAAACACCCCTACTATTGCTGCAGGAATCATTGATATAATTATTTTTGTAGAAAATTGAGCTTCCTCATTCCATTCGAAACTGAAGAGTCCTTGAAATATTTTGATTAAATCTTTTCTAAAGATAACTACCGTACTCAAAGCTGTTGCAAAGTGCAAGACAACTGTCATTAACATACTTTCTTCTGCTACTGTTGTGTCTCCCAAAATTACTTTAGCCAACTCTAAATGACCACTACTACTAACAGGTAAAAATTCGGTTAAACCTTGAATTACCCCTAAAATTATTGCTGAAATTAAATCCATTTTTGTACAATGTGATTATAATTCCGTAGAATCTTTTGTTGCTTCTGCTGGTCTTTTTAATATCGCATACAATACGACTAAAAAACCGCCTATTACCATAAATGGAGCAACTGTTATTCTTCTTGCAGAAAACAATTCTTCTTCTATAAATACATTTGGATCCTCAGAACCTCCACCTGACATTAGGAAAAAACCTATCACAGTGATCACTAATCCTATTAAGATTATTTTATAATTTTCGATTGGCACTGCTAATCTTGTATTTGACATATTTCTTTTTTTTGACTGATAGATTCAAAACCTTAAGATTCAAGATTCTTATTCTTGCTTCTATAATCCTGTTCTTCGTTATTTTTTTATAAAAGTAAAAAACATTCTTACTTTATTCTAATTTTTAACTTTAAATAACTTTTATTAAAATAATTTATCTGTTTTTATCCAAAGATATTTATTTAAAGCAGAGAAAGTTGAAATATAGCTAATAAACATTCCTAGAAATAACATTCCTATAAAAATACTCCCTACAATTATCATTTCCTTCTCTAAACTTTCCTCAGAAGCTGTAATATTTATTACCGATTGCGGGTTAAACTCAGCCAACAAATAGCCAGTACCCAACAACAACAACATAGCTAAAAAACCTGCAAACATTCCTTGATATAATGCCGAAATTAAAAATGGACGTCGTATAAAACGCGACTTTGCTCCAACCAACTGCATTGTTCTGATTAAAAATCGTTTAGAAAAAATAGCTAAACGAATTGTATTATTTATCAATAGAATTGCGATTATTAATAATAAGGAAGCTGCTCCTACTAGGAAGTATTCCAATTTACTAAATGAATTTCCAATTTCTAGAAAATGCGATTGGTTATAAAACACCTCATCAATTATATATTCATTGTCAGACAGTAAGTATTTTTTAAAAGCTAAAGCTGAATCCTTATTTACATATTCTGATGTTAAATTAACAGCTATAAGTTGACGTAATGGATTTATACCATCTAATATTTCAAAGACATCTTCTCCTTGCTGCTGCATAAGCAATGCTTTAGCAGAATCTTTTGAGACATAATTGGCTTTGATAACGTAAGGCAACGAAACGATTTCTTTTTCTAACTTACGAACATCGATTTCTCTTACATCGTCCCTAAAATAAACATCAACAACCAATTGTTCTTTGATATCCTTAGCTACACTATTTGTAATCACTAATAAATAAGCCAACAAGCCTAGTAAAAATATCAATAATGACATTCCTAATACGGTTGATATTTCAGCTGTTTTTATTTTAGTTGTTTTACTCACTTTTATTTCTATTCTAAAAAAGCCCCTTAATCATACGACTTAGTTCATTTAATGACTCTCTATTAGTGCCCCCAAAACGAAAACACTTGCGAATTTAAGCTTTAATTACAAAACATTCGAGTATTTGTGAATAAAAAAATCACTCATTAATAATAATAAGCTATTGCTCTCAATTGCCTTGACCAAACCTTTTTATTATCCGCTGTTGCTGCTGCTGCATTGTTAAAACTTGTTCCATATCCGACTGCCCACTGAATTTTCACAACATGTGCACCTGCTGATAAGTTTTGAGAAATATAACCTAATGTACAAACATGTTCCCAACTAGACTGACTTTGCATATGTCCCCAGTTTACAGGAGTTCCATCTATAAGCAGTTGAAAAGTCCCCCACTGACCAGCCGCTCCTGCTCCAGATAAAGTAGCATCCCATGAGATTACTAAATCTCCTTGTATCGCCATATTTACATTTAAAATCATATTTGGCATATCTGTATATGCATGATTCGTAGTACTAATGCTTGTTGTTCCTATCGATTGCCAAGTATCCGTAACTTTAAACGGTAATTTACGAACATTCCCTGTTGCATCTGCTACCAAAACCTGATCAGTAGTTGCTCCTGCTGGCAAATTTCTAACCCTCAATTTTCCGTTTACATCTAACTCTTGAGTTGGAGCTGTTGTTCCAATTCCTACATTACCTGTACCTTTTATTATCATCCTTGTCAATAAGCTAGTATTAGTAGCTATAGAACTAAAAGTAGTCCCCATAATAGGTCCGGTATAAGTATCAAAAACTATATCTGCAGCCGCTAGACGAATTCTATCTGGACCTGTTGTAGTCGCCCCATCATTTCCTTTATATATAAATAACTCTGATGATTCAGATCCGCTAAAAATACGTTCCCCAATAAAAGTATGGGAGTACGCTCCTGATCCATCTGCTATTGTTCCGTGAAATGCAATATAATTAGGACCAGCAGAACTACCACCTACTCGAATATGTCCTTTCACAGAAAGCTTTTCACCTGGTAGAGTACTCATTCCTATTC
>WFNC01000568.1 GCA_015488785.1 Flavobacteriales bacterium
AATCCAAATGCTGGCTTATAATTATTGAAATGTTTAGTTGGGTTTAAGTCACCGATGTAATAACTACCGCCAGCCATGACCGCAAACTCATCGACATGTTTTTGACTAAAAAACGAGTGAGAGAAAAATATAAAATAAAAAAAAAGTAGATTTATTTTAGTCATAGTTAAGTTTTTAAAACTTAGGTAAATTTAACCTTCCTTTTAATAACTTATAATTTAGAGAAAATATTGCGAAGACATAAGAATCATTTGATTTTGAACTCCCTCTTTGTTGACCTGGAGCAGTCCAACTTGCATTATCATTTTCACTTAAAGCTGGATTTGATAAATATTGAGTCATTGCATCTTCGTTCGATTTATCTGTGTATTCTGTACTTACGTCATCTAAATAATCGGTCATCGTATATCTCAATCCTACTTCTAAACCAATACTCCATTGCTTATCAATTGCATATTTAACTCCCATTCCTACGGGGAAAGCAACCGAAATGCTTTTGTATTCTACACCTTCGGTTTTTAATGGTCTCAATTTAACCCAATCTCCTTGGTATTTTGCTTTTGGGTTATACCAAAAACCACCTATTCCTAAAAATAAATATGGACTAATGTTGTTGACTCTTTTTCCTACAACTCCGTTTGATCGATAGATATGACCAAAATATTCTCCAAAAGGAAAGTAATCTACTTGTATTGCTAATTCAGCTATTGGAGATCTGAAATGTAAATTTCTATTTTTTCGAAATTTTTCATCTGTATAGGCATCATTTCCACTAACCTGTCCAAAAGTAAAGCCTACTTTTGCAGCAATGTTTTGAGAGAAAAAGCGTCTGTAACCTATTTGTACAGCTGGTTTTGTTGCGTTGAAATCAAAATCCTTAATTCCCTTTATGTTATGAGAACCAATTTTGTTTGCTCCTCCTAGCTCCCCCAAAAAGCTTGTTGCTCCTAGGCCAAAAGAAAATTCATTACGCAAAAACTTCCAGCTCTGAGCTTGAAAACTATTGACTAATAAAAGAATAAAAATAAATACTGATATATGTTTTTTCATTGCTAAAAAATGATATGTTACTGGAATTAATAAACAAAAATAGCCTTTTTATTGTAATAAACTAATGTCGTTTTAAAAAACATTAGAAATATATTATATTTTTCATATTACTTTAATAATTGATTATGAGATTTGTAGTTGTAGATATTTAAAAAAATACGTTATTTGTGAAATAATATCTAAGAAACTTAGTTATTATTTCTTTGCTAGTACTATATTCGCAACTTATTTTGAAAAAAAGAAAAACATACCATCAGTTAATTGTTCTAATCACCTTGTTGATTGTTACAATATTCTCTTGTTCTACTGAGAAAGATGCATGGATTAATCGATCGTATCATAATACCACGGCTCATTATAATGGGTATTTCAATGCTCGAGAAATTATTAAAGAATCGATGTCAGAATTTGAACTGGGGCGTAAAGAAGATTATTCTAAAATTATCCCCGTGTTTATTTATGCAAATAACGAAGAGTCCAAAGGGCTTTACTCTCCGATGGATACAGCAGTCAGTAAATGCGAAACTGTAATTGCTAGAAATTCGATGCCTAAAGAAAAAGTGGGGCAATTTAAAAATGAAGAATGGTGTAAATGGATTGATGATAATTGGTTCGTTATTGGTCGGGCTCAGTTTTTGAAACGAGATTTTGAAGGAGCTTTAGAAAAATTTACATTTATAGAAAAACATTATAAAGCAGAATCAATAACTCATCTTGCAAAATTATGGAGAGCTAAAACGTTGATAGAGTTGAAGCAGTTCGATGATGCAAAAGAAGTTTTAGATGAATTGCAGGAAGTAGAAGAGTTATTAGAATTGCAAAAAGAAGAATTAGAAAAAGCTAAGGCTGAAGCAAAAGCAAAAGCTAAAAAAATAGCTAAGCGGTCGTCTTCTAAGAAAAGAAAGAAAAGTAAAGGAAAGAAAAAAGAGGATAAAGATATTATAGCTCCTCTTCCAAAGAAGTTTGATCGAAAACTGCTTCCTGTTTATGCAGATTTGTTTTTAAGACAAAAAATGTACAAAGAGGCTGAAGAATACCTAAACTTATCTATTGATGTAACAAAAAAGCGTAAGTTTAAAACACGTTTAATGTTTATTTTAGCCCAGGTACTTCAAAAGAATAGTGGAGAAGGAGCTTCTGATTTATATGCGCAAGTTGTAAAAAGGAATCCTGTTTATGCTATGGCTTTTCAAGCGAAAATTAACAGAGCATTAGCTTACAGTGGAGGAAATAGTAAAAGTATTAAAGCTCAATTACTTAAAATGTTGAAAGATGAGAAAAATGAAGAATATTTAGATCAGATTTATTATGCGCTTGGCGATATTGAGTTAAGAGAAGGGAATAGAGGTCTTGGAATAACTTATTTAGAAAAATCAGTTTTAGTTAGTACTGCAAATAAAGTTCAAAAGAGTAAATCTTTTTTACGTTTAGGAAAATTGTATTATATCGAGAAAAAATATGCTAAAGCTCAACAGTACTATGACAGTACAATGTCCGTTTTACCAAAAGACCATGTTGAGTATGAAAGTATAGAAGCAAAAAATGAAAGTTTATCAGCTTTGGTTAAAAACTTACATACTATAAATGAAGGAGATAGTATAAGTCAGCTTTGTAGTCTTTCTGAAAAGGAATTATTAGCAAAAATAGAAGGTATTATCGACAATAAAATTCTAGAAAATGAAGCGAAAGCAGAACAAGATAGGTTGGCGTCGATGCAAACGGTTTCAACTCCAAGTGGAAAACCAACTTTAGGCGTATTTTGGGCTTATGATAATAATTTAAGAGCTACTGGATTTAATGAGTTTAAAGAAGTGTGGGGTGATCGTAAATTTGAAGATAACTGGAGGCGTTCCGACAAAAGTTCGGCAGATTTTGAGGAGGAGGATGAACCAGAATCAAAAGAAGTAGATAAAGAATTGACTGTTGATTTTTATTTAAAAGATTTACCTTGTGATAATGATGAAAAGTTAGCAACTATTCAAGATGATGTGATGACTGCAATGTATGATGCAGGAGATATCTACAAAACGAAGCTGGAAGATGAAACTGAAGCAAAAGCGAGTTTTATAGCCTTGACAGAACGATTCTTACCAAAAGAAACCGCTATAGCCGGTCTATATCAATTATATTTAATGAGTGAAGGAGATGAAATGAAGGGGTATAAGAATAGAATACTGGATGATTATCCAAACTCTGAGTATGCTAAAATCATAAAAGATCCTAACTACAAACAAAAAGAAGAGTTAGCCAAAAACCAAGCTTCGATAGATTATAAAGTAGCCTATCAACATTATTCTAATCATAATTTTGATGAAGCGATTGCATTGAGTAACAATGTTATAAATAATGATAAAAACAACGCTTTACTTTGTAAGTATTACTATTTGAAAGCAGTTTCGTTAGCTCAAAAATATGCGGGAACAGATAGTTTATCTTATTTAGATAATGCGTTGACAGATGTAATCAAACATTGTAAAGGTGATGAAGTTTACGAACCTGCAAAGTCACTTTTAGATAAGTTAAGAAATGTACAGTCTGTTTCCGATGCTCAATCAGGAAAAAGCACCTATGTTTATTCTTCAGATTCTAAACATTTCTTTGTCTTAGTGTTTCCGAATGATAAAGGAAGTATTAATAAAGCAAAAGCAAAAATGGCTGATTTTAATTCCGCCTCTTTTAGTACTAAAACCTTAAAAGTAGAAAGTAGTTTTGTAGATCAAACAACACAAGTGATTGTTACAAAATCATTTAAAGATAAAGAAGAAGCTATGGATTACTATGTTGCCTTTAAAGTAAATAAAAAGCAAGTGAAAAGCTTTACTAAAGGATTTGATTTCTTTGTCATAACTGATAAGAATTTTGCTTCACTGTATGTAGATAAAGATATAAAAAAATATGTAGCATTCTTTGAGAAGAATTATGCAGAGTAATATTCAAAACGAATAAGTAGAGTTCTCTCAAAAACACTAAAAATCAATAGTGCTGCTGTTTTAGTAGCTTTTAGGCTTTGAAATGTAAGGTTTTCTTTATGATTTTTACTTCTAAAAATTACGAACAAGCTGTTCACAAATAAAATGAGCTGCTTTACCATCTCCAAATATTTGAGGGTAAGTTAATTCTTTTTGATCTATCATAAACTCTTGATAAGCCGATTGTATTTTAGATTTATTTGCACCAACAATTTTAGCAACACCGCATTCAACTAATTCAGTCCATTCGGTCTCAGGTCTTAAAATAACACATGGTTTTTTAAAGAAAAAAGCTTCTTTTTGTACTCCGCCGCTATCGGTAATTATTAATTTAGAATGTTTTTCTAAGGCAATCATGTCTAAGAAAGAAACAGGTTCAATTATTTCAATATTCGTATTCTCGATAATTGATTTATATAAG
>WFNC01000569.1 GCA_015488785.1 Flavobacteriales bacterium
ATGTTGGTTTAACAGACCGATTTGAAAGTTTAGTTCGCGGTAATTCTTTTCTATTTTCTTTAAAAAATTATAAGCTAATTGTCCCGATTTTGTTAAACTGATTTGACTGCCTTGTCGCTGAAACAGGGTTGTTTTTAGTTCTCTTTCGAGTTCTTTAATATGCTTGCTTACAGCAGGTTGGCTGATAAAAAGTTCTTTTGATGCCTTTGAAAAACTCAGATTTTCGGCAACTTTTATAAAGACTTCATCACGATAATTCATCCGGTTTCAACTAGGAGGTTATAAGTTATTAAATGCTTGTTGCAATTGTTTTTGAAGGGTTTTAAATTCGGCTTCGGTTAACTCTGTTTTTTTTCTGAAATCCATATCGCTCATCTGATTAAGTGGAATCAGATGTACATGAACGTGTGGCACTTCTAAGCCAATAACTGCCATTCCAATACGTTTGGCATCGGTAAAAACTTTTTTTTGGGCTTGAGCGACCTTACGGGCAAACTGCATTAAGGCCATATAGTCGGATTCAGGCAAGTCAAAAAGTTTATCGGTTTCTTTTTTAGGAACGACTAAGGCATGGCCTTTGGTGTTGGGAAAGATATCAAGAAAAGCAATATGCCGGTCATCTTCGGCTATGATATAAGCCGGAATGTCACGATTGATAATTTTGGTAAAAATAGAAGCCATAATAAGTAGTTTTCAGGGCAAACGCATCATAAATTTAACACTTTAAGCAAATATTGATTATCCCAACCTGCTTTAAGCCTTTTTCCTTTGACACCTAACTTGGCTGTTTTCTCATTTTTCAATAGATTTAATGCTATTTTATTGAGTATCGAAAAGTTTTGTGCTGCATTATCTTTTCTCTTTCTTGAAGCATCTTCTCTGAAAGCTACATCCAGTATCCAGTGCAGTTTATTTTCAATACCCCAATGCGAACGTATTTGTTTTTGAAACAGCTCTGCATTATTTGTTAAACTTGAAATATAATATCTTACAGCTTCTTCTGTTTTTCTGTCACTGTTTTTAAATTCCCTAGTACTCTCTATTTTTATAATACTTTTTAATCCTTTCCATTGATTATTTTCTTCAATGAATTGGAAGTCAGTAATAACACTACAAACTCTTTTTTCTATTCTTCCATGTCCAATATCTTCATTTATATCGACAAAAGCCGGTTTGTAAAATCTAAATTCGTCAATTATTTGCTCTAATAAATTTGGCTGATTTTCTTTTACTGCTAAAATATAATCAGCATCTTTTTCAATTATTTTATCTGCAATATTCTTTTGAGTTCCCATAGCATCAATACTGATAATCGTTTTTTCTATTTCCAATATATCAAGCAATTTGGGAATTGCTGTTATTTCATTTGATTTAACATCCGTTTTTATTTGTCCTAAAACCATATTGTTAGCATTTGCCCAAGCACTTATCATATGTATTAACGACTTTTTACCGTGTTCCTTTGCGCCTCTTATTGTTTTGCCATCTATAGAAATCACTTGTCCTTGTTTAATTTCAGCTAATGAGTTGACCCATTGTACAAAAACTTGCTCGAATTGAGTGCTGTCAATACTTGAGAAAACTCGATTAAAAGTATCGTGAGAAGGTATGCCATAAGGTAATTCTAAAAATGTTTTTAGGAATTCTTCTTTTGCTCTAGCATAGTCCTCCATTTCATTCCAAGTATCTGCACCTGAGAGAACAGAAAGAATACCAATAAGAAGGATGTCGTTTAATGGATGAAGTTTGCCTAAATCACGTCTAGGGTCATCTATTTGACCTAATAAATCATAAAGTTTTAATTTCATAATGTGTGTATTAAATTATTGATAATCAATACAATATACAAATATTATGAATAATACCAAAACAAATAATTAACTTTTTTCCATAATTTTTCATTAATTATGGTGCGTCTGCCCTGAGACATGGCATCACAACACAGCACCACAGCAGATTTTAGCAGCAGGTATAAATTCAATAGTCTTGTCCCGACGACCGTCGGGAGGAAGGAGTTAGACCGTGAAACCGGCTACTATTACTACGGCGCCCGCTACTACGACCCCGCCGTATCGCAGTGGCTCAGTATAGACCCGCTGG
>WFNC01000570.1 GCA_015488785.1 Flavobacteriales bacterium
CTTTTGTCTTGACCTTCTTACTGAAATAATTCTAACATTTAATTCTCTATAGGTAATTATCGCAGTATAGTTTTTTAAATTAATTTGTCCTAAAACTAAAAACCTATCTTCATCTTCACTTTGTGTCGATGGAAGTTCAAAAGAGTAAGGGTCATTCCATAGCTCATTTGCCTCTTCAAAATCAATACCATGTTTTGATTTATTTATAAGACTTTTGTTCTCATCAGTAATGATTTTCTCGCTATGCTAAATTATTTGAAATTTGATACCCGACCCTTTTCAGCTCGACCCTTTTCAGCTCCTTGAGACATAACGGGGGCGCGGGTGAGTGGCAACTAAATTTGAGAGCTTGCTCTCAGGTTTAGTTGTCCACTCCTCCCAGTTGTTGTTCGATGCTTGACATCGGGCAATAGACGGGTGTTCAACCCACGCCCCCGTTGCTCGAATGCAAAGCGTTCGAGCAACGGTTGTCGTGAGCGATAATTTTCCTGCAGGGTAAATTATTGCGTTCCACGTTCTTGTTATGCCTTTTGAAATATCTCACTTCTATGAAACTTTAAATACGGGAGATGCTTACTTTGTATTTTTATTTTGAAGCTCTCATCAACTCCCAATAAATTAGGGTTTTCAAGTACATTAGAAATAATAATACATCCTTCGTTATTAAATGTAATATACCCTTTATCAAATAGTTTATCTAAATTTGGTGTTAATAAAAAACCATTATAAAGGTCTAATCTTTCTTTGTTTGTTGAATTTTTCCAAGGTTTTATATGTGATGCAATTAAGATTGATATGTCCTGATATTGTGTTACTGAACACCCATTCCAATAATTAATTAATTTTTTTCTAAAATCACCTTGTCCTATTCTACATTTTACTAAATTCTCTTTTTCGGTATTAGTCAAACTATCATCATTTTCGATATTTTTAAAGTCATCAATTACTGCTGTATTCTCATTGATGAGTTCATATATTCTATTTGGATTTTCAGTTGCTAAAAACTTATAGTATTTTGCACTCATCTGTAGTTTATTGATTTTTTTAACAACATCTTCAAATCCATAAAGTTCAGCTTTAAAAATATCGTTATTGAGGTTTTTTATAATTTTTAAATTTACAGGATGTGTTTCTTCGAAGTCAACATCAAGAACCTTTGCAATTAAATATATGCCTTTTAAATTTTTATTTAATGAGCTTCCTCCTCTAAATAAGAATACAATGTCATTTATTGCAATATTATTTGGCTCAGAATCTATTGTTTTGTACGAAGTCCACCTAACTGTATCCTCAGTTTGTATAGTTTTCCAACCATCCCAATCTGTAAACTTAAATTGCCAATAATTCATTTTGTTCCTTCATAGTGTACTTACGGGTATAACGGTTGACTGCAGTGGCGCTTTGCGTTCACTGCTAGGCTTTGTTAGTTGGGTTAATTTGGTATACCTTTTCTTATAGGGTTAGATAACCATTTTCCTATATCTTCAATAAAATCCCAAACATCACTATTGGTTGGTTTTAAATAGTCTGCACTTTCTGGGTCTTCTCCCATTTTTTCAAACATTTCAACCAACCAATTTGGACCATGTCCAGTAACATTAAGTTCGAGTAGCCATGACTCAAGTTCCCCATTAGGCACAGTAAATAAACCATATTCTCCTAATTTAGAAAATAAATTTTCAGCGGCTTCTTTATCTGATGGTTCTAAAATATTTATCCCGCCATCTTTTTTCATATTTCTACCAGATTCTTCAAATTTTCTTTTTAATGCCAATCTGATGTTTGCAAGAGACTCCCATTCAATTTCTGGAACAAATCCACTATCTAAAAAGCTTGACCATACTGCTCCACCATCTTTTATTATATCAATATCAACAATTCCTGCTACTGGTATTCCTAATTCACGTAATGGCTTAACAATTGTTTTTATAGTTTGTTTATTTTGTGCATGTAAAAAAAGGCAATTTGATATACCTTTATTTTCTGTATGTTTTAATAATCTATCATTGATTTCTTGATAAAAAGCCCTGTCAGCATCTGATTCAGTAACAATAACGTATTCATAAAATAAAGCGCTTAAAACTCCAGTAGATCTTAAGAGTGGATTCCGCATGAGTTTTAAAATATCATTATTTGGTAATACTCTTGCAGTGGGTATTTCGTTTTGATACGTTAAACGTATTATATTTATTGGTGTTCCTGCTTGAATACATCCCATAAGAAAATTTGAACTATGTGTTGAAACAAAAAGTCGTTTGTCTAATTCCGACATAATTCCTGAAACTTCTTTACCTAATTTGAAAGATAATGATGGGTGTAAAAAAGCTTCAGGTTCATCAACAAGTAAAATGGATGGATCTCCAGCAATCATTTCTATAACCATCCCAGTAAAAGCTTTTACTCCATCACTTGCAGTAGTAATTGGTAATGCATTCGCATGAAACCTAACGGCTTCTTCATGTATTCCACGCTCCTGTCTGGGTTCATCTGGTTCAACAGATGAAAGTCGAAGATTAAGCTGTCCTAAATTTGTAGGGTCTACTACAAGGTATTTACCAAAAGACTCATGTATAATTCTTCTTACTTCACTGCGTTTATCATCATCTCTAAATAAAACTTGAAAACTCGAATGTGCTGGTTGTTGGAGGTTACCTGCAGCTTGTTGATTCACTAAATTAATTCTATTATTTCCATTAAGCATAATAGTATTAAATGATAAGTAATACCTACAAACTATTGATAAATTACTACTAGGATTTAAGAGTGCTTGTTTTAGTTGGTTTTCATTGATTTGTTGTCTCTGACCACGCTTGCCTATTAAAATATTGTTTTGTCCAAGTGCTTCACCAGGATTTGGTTCAAGTGTGATATTAGTTACTTTATTATCAATTTCATTTGAGTTGACTTGATTAAGTTCAATACTATCTATAATAACATTGGTTGCAAGTTGCTGACCATGAGAGCAAAACTGTTGAATTTCTGTAAGTATTTTACTTTTTCCAGAATTATTAGGTCCAACGAAAATTGTAATAGGTGTTGTTAAAATTGATTCGGGCGGTAGTCCATTTGCTCTTCCAAATTTTAAGTTTAGACGTTTGATCATTCACTTTCCTAATTTTATATATGTTCAACTAACGGGGGCGCGGGTGAGTAGCGATTTCAACTGAAAATTTTAATTTTCTGGTGGAATTGTCTGCTCCTCCCGCTTGTTATATTTTTAGGTTGTTACTTTTCTTATGTTTACTAAATAATAAAGTTTATAACTTTTGACTTTGTAAATACTTCACCATTATCGTTTTGAACATTCGCTTCAAAAGTTAAACGTTTTTTTCGTTCTTCACTTAAGCGAGCATGGACATAAATGTACTTTGTATCTAATGTGATCGCTTTTATAAATTTAGTTTCTATACTGCGTGTCATGTTGACAGGGGCAGATAATAAACTTAATGGACCAACGGCATGGTCAATTGCTGCTTCTATTAAACCACCTTGCATAGTATTATATGGATTAACCCAATTTTCTAAAACGGGTATTTTTACTATAATAGACTTTTCAGTTTCTTGATAGTCAATAATTTCACATTGCATCATACTAAAAGATGGTGGAGGTAAAATTAATGATTGCTCATTGCCCTCTTGCATCTTTTTATAAAGTTTTTCAACATCTATTTTATTTTTCACATTAATCTCCATTTCTAATATAACGGTTGAGTACAAAAATATGTTACCTCTTTTTGTACTCATTTAAGTTCTACAATGGTAGCTGAACTTCTCTAGTTTTTCAAGTTTTTTCGGCGAGGGTAACATATTTTTGTTGCTACGATTTGTTATACTCTTTTATGCCAAATTTACTACTACTCTTCTTTTAAATTTACAAAGTCATTACTTGTCATACTTGGTATA
>WFNC01000571.1 GCA_015488785.1 Flavobacteriales bacterium
ATTTTATTATCACATATACTTCTTCAAATAAAATAACCATAGCTAAGGCTATGTTAATTTTATTTTCATCGCCTATGTAAAAATAAACTTCATTTCTTAAGGCGTATTTCAATACACAATTGGTATAAAGAATTTTAATTGAAAAATGTAAAAAAAATAGACAAGTTTTGTTTTACATTTTGATTCTTTTTTTTTGCGTTAGGGATGGTAGCGGCATCCTTTTCTGTTTTTCACAGAAAAGATATAGCGGACAGCCCGCTCGAACGCCCAAATATTCATTTTCTTATTATTTTTTAAACGCTGTCAATGTTTTTTCAATAATGGCAACGCATTCCATCAATTGTTCTTTTGTAATCACCAAAGGAGGTGCAAATCGGATGATGTTTCCGTGTGTTGGTTTTGCTAATAATCCGTTGTCCTTTAAGGCTACGCAAATATCCCAAGCAGTAGAACTTTCTTCGGTATCGTTAATCAAAACGGCATTTAGCAAACCTTTTCCTCTTACTCCGTTAACCAAGTCAGATGATTCGATAATACGGTTCATTTCCAAGCGAAATAAATCACCTAATACTTTTGCATTTTCAGCAAGGTTTTCGTCTTTTATAACTTCCAATGCTGCCATAGAAACTTTGGCTGCAGTAGGATTTCCCCCAAATGTAGAGCCGTGCTCTCCTGGTTTTATAACGTTCATAATTTCGTCGTTCGCCAATACGGCTGAAACTGGATAAACTCCTCCCGAAACTGCTTTTCCTAGGATTAAAATATCTGGGGTTACGTTGTCGTAATTTACGGCTAATAATTTACCTGTTCTTGCTACTCCTGTTTGAACTTCGTCGGCAATAAAAAGTACGTTTTTAGCTTTACACATGTCATTACATTTAGCTAAATATCCTTCATCTGGAACATATACTCCAGCTTCTCCTTGTATTGGTTCTACTAAAAATCCTGCTACGTTTTCGTCTTTTAATGCTTCTGCTAATGCATCAACGTCGTTGTAAGGAATTTTAATAAATCCTGGTGTGTATGGTCCAAAGTTTTTGCGTGCTACGGGGTCATTACTAAAAGAAATAACAGTAGTTGTACGGCCGTGAAAATTGTTTTCGCAAACAATAATTTTGGCTTCATTTTCTTTGACTCCTTTGATTTCATAAGCCCATTTTCGAGCTAATTTAATCGCTGTTTCAACTGCTTCTGCCCCTGAGTTCATAGGCAGTACTTTGTCGAAACCAAAATAAGAAGTGATGTATTGTTCAAATTCTCCTAAAACATTGTTGTAAAAAGCCCTCGAAGTTAATCCTAAAGTAGAAGCTTGGTCGATTAGTGCTTTTACAATTTTAGGATGGCAATGTCCTTGGTTTACAGCTGAATAAGCGGATAAGAAATCGTAATAATGTTTTCCTTCTGCATCCCAAACGTTAACGCCTTCTCCTTTTGCTAAAACAACTGGTAGCGGATGGTAATTGTGTGCTCCATATTTTTCTTCTAGCTCAATTGACTTTTCTGATGATATTTTACTCAATGTAGTACTCATAATTATTTTAGTTTTAGTTTTTATCAAAGATAATTAATTAGCTGATTAGTTGATTTGATAATCTGATAAATATTTTTTAGGAGTTATAAATGACGAGAAAAGGAGGGAGGTTAATTGCGAAATGAAATGGATAGTTTGCCTGTTTATTTATTGCTGTAACATTACTCTTTTCAATGATTGTTCAGTAAATGTTAGTTCTATTTATTTGATTCTACTTTATAATTTACATAAAAAGCATGAAGAAAATGTTTAAAACTAAGTTAGATTCTTGAAACTAAAATAAATAATAAGACTTACAAAATAACTATATTTGAAATGTAAAAAAAGCAGGTGAAATGAGAGAGGTAAAAACAGATATTGAGATTGCTCAGAATAATAAGATGGAGCACATTGTTCAAATTGCAAATAAATTGGGCGTTTCTGAAGATGATTTGGAAATGTACGGAAAGTATAAAGCAAAGCTCCCAATCGCTCTTATTGATGATAAAAAAGTCAATCGGAATAATTTAGTTTTGGTAACGGCTTTAACTCCTACGCCAGCAGGAGAAGGAAAAACAACGGTGTCGATTGGTCTTGTGGAAGGGTTGAATAGAATTGGAGAGCAAGCAGTAGCTGTTTTGAGAGAGCCATCGCTTGGACCTGTTTTTGGAATAAAAGGTGGAGCTGCTGGAGGTGGATATTCTCAAGTTGTTCCTATGGAGGATATTAATTTGCATTTTACAGGAGATTTTTCAGCTATAGAGAAAGCAAATAATTTACTTTCTGCTTTGATTGACAACAATATACAAAGCAAAACGCGTAATTTAGGAATTGATCCTAGAACTATTGTCTGGAAACGCGTGATGGATATGAATGATAGGGCTTTGAGAAATATTACGATTGGTTTAGGAGGTACTGCAAATGGAATTCCGAGACAAGATGGTTTTAATATTACTCCTGCTTCTGAAGTGATGGCTATTTTGTGTATGGCAAAGAGTTTTGAAGATTTAAAAGATCGATTGGGTAACATTTTCGTTGGTTTTACATTTCAAAAAGAACCAATATTTGCTCGTGATTTGAATGCTGAAAATGCAATGGCTATTTTATTGAAAGATGCAATTAAACCAAATTTAGTTCAAACGCTGGAGGGAAATCCTGCGATTATTCATGGAGGTCCTTTTGCAAATATAGCACAGGGAACAAATACGATTTTGGCTACTAAAATGGGAATGTCTTTGGCTAAATATACGGTTACAGAAGCTGGATTTGGTGCTGATTTAGGAGCCGAAAAGTTTTTGAATATCAAATGTGTTTCTGGAGGTTTAAAACCAAAAGCAATTGTACTCGTAGCTACAATAAGAGCATTAAGACATCATGGAGGAGCTAAAAAGGAAGAGTACAATACACCGAGTGTAGAAAAAGTAGAAAAAGGATTTGAGAATTTAGCGAAGCATATCGAGAATATGAAACAATTTGGCATTAAACCAATTGTAGCGATTAATTCATTTCCAACTGATACCGAAGAAGAAGTTCACTTAGTAAAAGAAATGTGTAAAACTCTAAATGTACAAGCTGTAAAATCGGAAGGTTGGGAAAAAGGAGGAGAAGGAACAGAAGCATTAGCAAAAGCTTTAGTTACTGAAGTAGAAAAAGGAGAGAATAAGTTTAAGCAACTATACGATTGGAATTTACCTGTAAAAGAAAAAATAAATACAATTGCTCAAAAAATATATGGAGCATCGGAAGTTATTTATTCTAAGAAAGCAGAAAAAGATTTAAAATCAATCGCTCAATTGAAGTTAGCGGATTTACCAATTTGTATGGCGAAAACGCAAAAATCATTTTCTGACGACGCAAGTTTACTCGGTCGTCCAACCAATTTTTCGGTAACCGTAAGGGAATTTGAGTATGCTGTAGGAGCAGGTTTTATTATCCCAATTTTAGGAAACATGATGCGTATGCCGGGGTTGCCAGCCACTCCCGCATCGGAAGGCATGACTATTGATAATGAAGGAGTGATAAGTGGGTTGTCATAATTTTAAAACAAAAAAAATAGATGAATAAAATAGTTGCAATATTAATAATAATCTTTGCCGTGATTTCAATTAAAGGGCAAGAAGATAACTTGTTTAATAAGAAAGATTACGAGCAAAATGTAGAACGCTTGGAAGATTTGGTTTATCGTAAAATAGATAGTTTAAGACATCACAAGAAGAGAGATAAGTTAACTAGAGATACGACATTAAAAACCTCTGCTAAACATCATTTGTTTTGGGTTCACAAAACAGGTAGGGTTGTTCATTTTGAAGATGTAAAAGAAACGAAAACTCCAATAAAACGAGCTCGAAAGGCTGGTTATAAAGAAAAATTGATAGGCGAAAATTTAGCAGAGACTTATTACAATAAAGAACAAAAAAACGAGAAAGGAGAGGTTTATATCAATCAAACGTTAGAAGATATAGCATCCGATTTAGTCGATAATATTTGGAGGCAATCAAAAGGACATTATAAAAACATAATAGGCAAAGAATTTAAAGATCACGGAGTTGCAATAGTTGTTGATGTAACGTTACAGAAAGTTTATGCTATGCAAGTGTTGGGAGGAGTCGTAAAAAGAAAGAAATAATGAATGATGTAGATTTACTAGTAGTAGGAGGTGGAGCAGGAGGTTTTTTTGCAGCAATAAATTACGCAACAAATAACCCCAATAAGAAAGTAATCATATTAGAGAAATCGAAACAAGTTTTAGCTAAAGTTAAAGTTTCTGGAGGAGGTAGATGCAACGTTACACACGCTTGTTTTGAGCCCAAAGAATTAGTAAAGTTTTATCCTCGTGGAAAACGAGAGTTAATGGGGCCTTTCCATCAGTTTATGACTGGCGACACAATGGAATGGTTTGAAAGTAGAGGTGTTTCGCTAAAAATAGAAGACGATAATCGAGTTTTTCCAGCATCAAACGATTCACAAAGTATTATCGATTGTTTTGAAAATGAAGTTCAAAAATTAGGAATAAAAGTAGTGAAACAACAGGCTGTGACTTCGTTTGAACAAGTCAACGAATTGTGGAAAGTTGAAACATTAGATTCAAAATACACCACCAAAAATTTACTACTGGCTACCGGAGGAAATAGTCCTAAAATTTTGGCATCGCTATCAGAACTGGGGTTAAAAACGATAGAGAATATTCCTTCATTGTTTACTTTTAACACCAAAGATATTCGTTTTAGAGGTTTGGCAGGTTTGGTGGCTCAAAACACAGAAGTCAAAATAAGCAAAACTAAATTTAAAGAATCAGGACCTTTATTGGTTACGCATTGGGGTGTTAGTGGTCCAGCTATCTTAAAATTATCAGCAGTTTCAGCAAGAGATTTACATCAGTTAGATTATAAATTTAACGTTCAAATCGATTGGAACAAAAACTATGATGTAGAAGATATAAAAGAAGGTTTTTCAGAAATGAGAGTTTCTAATCCTAAGAAGTCTATCGTCAATACTCACTTATTTGAATTGCCGAAAAGGCTTTGGGTTTCCTTAGTCGAATTTTCAAAAATACCCAAAGAAAAAACTTGGGCAGAAGTAGGAAAAAAAGATTTGAATCGTTTGCAAGAAGCCATCAAAAACTCACAAATACAAGTCAACGGAAAAAGTACCAATAAAGAAGAGTTTGTATCCTGTGGAGGAGTAGATCTAAAAGAAATGGATTTTACAAAATTTGAAACAAAAAAGTACTCAAACCTCTATATTGTAGGAGAAATGCTAAATATTGATGCACTCACAGGAGGGTTTAATTTTCAAGCTGCTTGGACAGGTGGTTGGATTGCTGCAAAAAGCATGAGCTGAGAAATGTAGTTATGAACGGACGAAAAAAGCAAGTTATTCTAGTGTTTTATATTTTGTTTTCTGTATTAGAAATTACAGGAGAATTATTTGAGGTTGACTGGCTAACATTTCTATTCAAACCATTGTTAATGCCTACTTTGTACCTAATCTACGTTTTTCAAGAAGGGAAAAAGGAAAAATTGATTCAACTCGCTTTATTCTTCTCTTTTTTAGGGGATACTTTTTTGTTGTTTTCGCCACAAGATGAAATCTTTTTCCTATTAGGCTTAGGTTCTTTTCTTATTGCTCAAAGTTCTTATGTGATTACATTTTCGAAGGATAAAAAGCTAAATAATTTTCCCAAAAAATATATTCCTTCAGTTTTTTCATTCTTTTTGGTAGGAATAGGAACACTATTCTATTTTATTTTACCAACGCTAGGAGATTTTACCATTCCTGTTATTGTTTATGCTATTGCAGTCGCATCTATGGGAATTACAGCAACACTTCGCTACAATTCTGTACCTTCAAAAAGTTATGTTCTGACGTTAATTGGAGCACTTTTATTTATTGTTTCAGACACTTTTATTGCATTAGACAAGTTTCTTTTTAACGAAAATTTAGCCTATGCATCAGTAATTATTATGTCGCTTTATATTGCAGGTCAATATTTGATTATTAAAGGACGAAGGTAATTAATTAATTTTTTACTTGGGCGTTCGAGCGGGCTATCCGCACTCGCTTTTTTTACTCCGAAAAAAAACGGAATAAAAAAGAGCTCAAACAAATACTTTTATCCCTAACGCAAAGTTTCTTGCAAATAGAATAATATGCTTATCCGCCTCTTTCCCCAAAGAAATATAAATTGGAAATTTGTATGAAATTTAAATGGACTTTAAACGGATATGAATATAGAACAAAATGAAAGTTTAGAGAGATTGGCTAGCTCCGCTAGGAGATCCGCCAACCGAACTTAACTTTTATGCCGGTCTATGTTTATATTCATTTTCAGCCTTGTCTTTTTTACGCACAAGTTATTATTTTTATAAATTTGTGTGCGTGAGGTCGCTATCGCTTAGTTGCTTCGTTTTTTTGACTAAGAACTAAGTGAAACGTTCTCATTTATACCTTTAAAAAGGAAATAAAAAAGAATAAATAAAAAAATGAAGAGCCTGTCCGGCTTGAGGACGTAGAGCAAGTAGAGAAAAAAAAAGAACTGGTGTTTATTCTTTTGGGGAAACAAGCGGATAAGTATATTTTTTTTTATAGAATGAACTCTATTTAACTTCCATTTTGGAGTGAAGCAACAATTATTTCAGTTTATAATTGATGCCTATCGAATAATCTCCGTTTAAAGAATTTAACATCTGCGGTTTCATCCCTATAGAAGAATACTGGTTTGGATTGTAATGATTTGAAACGACAGGTTGATAGTAAATAAAATTTCCGCCCATCAACAAACTCAACTTCTCATTAATTTTGAAGCCATAGTACAGTGATAGTCCTCCACTAAAGTTTTGGTGCTTTACTTTTTCTTTTGAAGAGACTTCTATTTTATCAGTTTGTCCTGAACCGCTTCTATGATTTCCATAGTATAACATTTTATAATCATCTTTAATCCAATAATATGCAAAGGATAGCGCCACAACAAAAGAAGAGCGTTTTTCTTCTTTTCCAAATGTATATCCAATTTTTATTTCAGGGCTAATGCCTCTATTTATAGAGCTAGAACCAAAACTAGTATAATAATAGTTGGAATCGTATTTTACAGGATTCATTTCTATATTAGAATATGGGTTTTCAGTCATTGATACAGAATCATTTTTCCCGAAATTACCGTACTTTACAGAAGGCTTAACAAACCATTTTCCTTTATATATCGTTGCGTTTATATTTCCATAACGTTGCCATTGTCCGTAATTACCTTCAACTCCAATTTTTACTCCTTGAGAAAAGATAGAGGCTATGCTAATCATTGCGATTACTAATAATACTATTTTTTTTATCATCTTTTTTTAATTATATAATTTAATCCTATTGAGAGGTTTGGTTCTAAAGCAATCATAGGAAATCCTATTTGGTTTGCTAAATATTCTTTTGTTCGTATAGGAAAATAATAAGGCATATTAAATTGTCCTACAATTTTTAATTTTCTTGTCAGACTATGTTTATATCCAAAATAAATACCTGCACTCCATGATTCATGCTTAATTGTCACTTTCCTTATAATCGTTTCTGGTTGGTCGGGAGGTCTTATATATTGAGACGGAAATTTTAAATTAACCACTAAGTCATCTTTAACAAAAAAATACTTAACAAATGCTCCAAGAAAAACTAAATTTTCATTGTAACCGACTACCCAGTCATTATTTACGATACAACCCAAACTTATACCTCTATTGTTTGAAACATAAGAATATTGCCAATAATACATCCCATTATATATCGGTTGAACCTCATCTGGTAAAAGATAAGGTGTCTCTCCTTTAAAATTCCCTCTAGCATAATCGCCAAAAGAAATCGACATTCCAAAAGACGCTGTTTTTCTGTGTATGAATAAATTTGTTTCTTCAAACAAGGCATGTTTACTAAAATGAAAATTTTCAGAAACACTAATCTTTTGAGAAAGCCCTATTATAGGAAGCAACAATAATATATAGCATAACTTATTCATTAACAGAACTACTTTTTTATTTAATTATACGAAAAAAAACTATTATTTATTATAAAAATGACAATATTTATTAACGTTTTTTTTTACATTACACAGCATAAACCAATATAAACAACTTTTCCTTGTAAGGATTTTAATAAAACGGCAACTAATAAACTCAAATAAGATAACACAATGAAAGTAACATCAGAATTTTACAGTCAACTACCAACCTTTGAAGAATATTACACGCACATAATTCGTTTGTTTGAAGAAGGAAAAACAACTGGCGAAAATCAGTCGGAAGCGATGCTAAACTATACAAAATTAGCTTTAGCAAGAACGAGAAGAGGTCTTAAGACATTCAAATTGTCTTCAGATTTGATTGAGACAGCAAAAAAACATACTTCAAAAAAATGGTTTCTAATTACCGAAGCTTGGTGTGGTGATGCAGGAAACATCATCCCAATTATTCAATTATTAGCAAAAGAAATAGAAGGTGTTACCTTAAAAGTCATGATTAGAGATGAGCATCCTGAAATCATGAATAACTTTCTTACCAATGGAGGGAAATCAATCCCTATTTTCGTTTTATTTGATGACGAATATCATCAACTCAAGAAATGGGGACCGAGACCTGCTCCTGCTCAAAAAATGGTTCTCGACAATAAAGAAACAAAAGCGTTTTCGTATGCCGATTTAAGTATCAATTTACAAAAATGGTATCAAAAAGATAAAACATTGACACTTCAAAAGGAATTAATCAAACTATTTTCCGCTTAGAATTAATTATTTATTTGCTCCCTTAATAATAAAAAAAGCTCAATACATTCAAATTTGTATTGAGCTTTTTATTTAATTTTATTAAAAAAAATTACACCTTTTCCTTAGAAGCTAAACGAGCTTTTTTTACTTCTATTTTTTTGAGCATCCAATCTGGATAATCAGAACTGTCTTCGGCATCGTAGGTACGAACGACTTGTGTTCCATCGTGTTTTAATAAATCGTCTTGTTTGCAGCCTAATATTTCGGCTGAAGTTTGTACTCCTGAATAACTAGCTCCTGCGACTCCATGAGAAAGTACGCTTGCTCCACATAAATATAAATTTTCTATTTCGCTAGTAGCTCCAAATGAGCTAGGTCCAATTTGACGCAATGTTTTTTCTGTTCCATAAACACTCCCTTCTGTCGAATTGATAAAGTATTCGTTGGTCATAGGTGTACCTAAGTCTTTATGAACAATATGAGGTCTAACTCCAGGCAGTACTTTTTCCAAAGTTTTAATCATTTTTTCGGTTAAGTATTCTTTGAAGTCTAAGTATTCTTTAGTACGTTCATTGTTGAATTTTTTAAACGTATCATTACCAATATAAGTAATGACTTCTAAAGTATGATATTTACCATCGAAACTAATTGGATCTTTTAATGTGGTACAACTCACAAAAAAACCATCAAATGCATCGCCTTTAGAAATATCTTCTTGCATCATTTCGTCGTACAATTCATCGGTATCTCTATCTGGAGTAATCCATATATTTCCAGAATCTAATCCTGCTGCTCTTACGTCCATATCGACCGTTAAAAAAAGCATAATCGAAGTACAAGAGTATTTAGTCTTGTCTAGTTTTTTTTGCAACTTAGCACTTAAATTTTCTCGCCCTATCATGTCAAGGTATGTCTTGCTTGGGTCGGCGTTAGAAATGACTCTTTTTGCATAAATCTTTTCTCCGTTCTCCAACTCTACTCCTATCGCTTTTTTCTTTTTGTCTCCTTCTAGTAATATTCTTTTTACGCCACTTTTTGTTTTAATTGTTCCTCCATATTTTTTTATGGTATTGGTCATTGCTTTTACAATTGCTCCTCCTCCACCCATGGGGTAAAATCCTCCACCAGAATAATGATCCATAACGGCACAATGCAAAGGGAAACTGGCTTTCCCTGGAGGTAATCCATGATCACCACATTGAACATTTAATATTTGCTTTAGCAAAGGATCTTTTATATACCAATCAATTACTCTTTTGAGGCTAAACAATCCATATTTTCCTAAGTATTTTGTTCTAAAAGGAATGGTAATATTATCCCAAAACCCACTCATCTTTGGTATTAACTGCAGCTGATAACTTACTGTTTTTACCATATCGAGGTATTTTCCGATATTCTTTTTTTCTGCTGGAAATCGTTCAGACAAACGCCCCTTTAATTCTTCAAAATCTGAAGGATAATCAAAACGTTCTTCTCCGATCCAACAATGTTCGTAAGCGTTTTTATTCATTTGATAAAACACTAAATCATTAGCAATTCCAAGTCCAGCATATAGTTCGTTTGTTGACTCTCCTTTTCCGAGTAAACCGATGTAATGAACTCCAGGAGTAAAGCGGTATCCATTCAAATAAAAACTATGACACCATCCTCCAGGAACGTCGTGTTGTTCTAAAATAAGAACTTCTTGTCCTTCTCTAGACAAACAGATTCCTGCTGATAATCCTCCAGCTCCCGAACCTATTATTATTGTATCTAATGCCATATTTACTTTGCTTTTCTTTTCCAACTGTTGTATTTATTCTGTTTTATTTTTTTGATAACGTCATAAACAGAACCTGCCCAATAGTTTCTCAATCCAAAACCTCTAGGTTCTCCTCTCAATCTTTCTTGTAATAGAATTTCGTTTGTACTTAAATTTATCGCAACAAAATGATAAAAAGCCTCTTCTCCACTTTTACTCAAACATTCTGCTATAAAAACAATACCTATTCCTTCTTTTTTATCAAATTGATAAGCGTCAACAAATCCTTTAATTTGCTCAGGCGTATAATGAGGAGGATTGTAAGCTGAAGCGTCTGATAAATCGGCATTGTCATTCAATGCCATAATCATATCGATGTCGTAAAAGATTTCTTTTTTTCTGAGCATTCCTTTTAAGTCATACTTGCTTGCTTCATTTATGACTAATAAATTCCATGCAGGAAAATAGGTGTCTTTTATTTCGTCAGCACTTTTTTCTCCTGCTTCAGCAAATTGAGAAAAATTACCAACTAATTTAACGTGAGAATAATCGACACCTAACCAACTTATTCTAGTGTCTCCTGACTTGAATAAATCCTTGGTTGTTTGTGAATAAAATAAACTCGATGTAATTAATAACGTAAAAAATACAATTGTTTTCATAATCTGTTTTTTCTCAAATTTAATACTTTCCTTTCGTTTTTTATAAGATAGCTAACTTTATTTTCCAAAAACCGAAGTTTTTACGATTATTATAAGATTAATTACGACATTAATAATAAGTCCACAAAACAAAGAATAACTTTATAATCGTAAAAATAGATCAAACTATGGACAATAATCCCATTCTATATTCATTCCTAAAGTACCTTTTAAACGGTACATTTTAGATTGCGTGTTTGTAATATCTATAAAATCTGGGCTAATTGCTTGTTTGTAATCAATTGTATAATTTTGATTTTCTGAACGATTTAAATATTCATAAACAGCAGGAATTATATCAATTTCGATTCCTTTTTTTCGCTTCATTTTTCTTAGAAAACGTTTCAACATTTTGGTTTGATAAGGATCGGTAACTAACGCTATGTTTTTCCAGCCTTTTTGGGATGCTATGCAAGATGAGTAGTAAATGTTTTCGGTACTGTGTTCTGCTGTTGAATCTAAATAGATGTGTTCTTCGGGTATCCCCATTTCAATGGC
>WFNC01000572.1 GCA_015488785.1 Flavobacteriales bacterium
ATTTAATAAAAATTTAAAAATGAAACTAGATGAAAGAACAATGTCTAAAAAAGAACTTGAAAAAATAACAGTTAAACTAAGAAAAAACATAAAATTAAACAACAAAAAACAGTTATCAACACTATAAAAAAGGCATAGGGGTTTGGAGGTTTTTAAAAGCTACGAAAGACCGCTAAATATAAAATCGGCCTTTTAGATTAAAAAATATAAAATGTTTATATTTGGCTAGAGAAAACCTAAAAACGAACTACGAAACCTCTACCCTATGTATTTTATATTTAACATTACCCATAAAATTATTACACTAAATGAAAACAATATTAACTCTTATCATTCTCATTTTTAATTTAACTTTAATAATTAGTCAAGAAAACGAAAAAAGATATACATTAGATAATTCAGGGAAACTCTATATTGAAAAAGAAATAAATAATATAAATCAAACTGACTCATCGACATTTAATTTAATAAAAAAATATATAATAGATTATTATTCTGACGACAAAGATATTATATGGAGTATAAATCCTGAGAATAAAACATTTAAAACTGAAGGAAGCTTTAGAGTTGATAAAAATGGATGGAATACCGATTTTATCTGGTTAAATTATATACTTGATATAAGTATCTCTAATAATCAATTAAAAGCTAAGTACTCATTTTATAAATATTACATTGAATATTTTAATGGCGAAAAGAAAACAGAAATGATTAGTAGTAAATATCCTATTAATCAAGCTGGAAACAATAAAAAGAAATTTAACTATGCTTTAGAAAAATCAATTTCAGAAATAGACCTAATATTTACAAAAATGGCTAAAATAGTTTCTGAAAAAAGCTATATTAATCAATATACTATTGTCCCCCCATTTAAGCTAGATAAATTTCAAGGTAGCTATATCGTCAATTTAGAAAAAGATACTTTTCCTGTAAAAATAATAAAACACAACCTATCTAGACTTGTTTGCGACTCAAGTGGGCTAGTTAAAAAATACAAAGCTAAAAATATATTATCATTTATTAATAACGGGAAAATTTACGACTCGGGAAAAGTTAGAGATAAAGGTTTAGGATTTACTCGTTGGATATTTTTTCATAAAATAATTTCAGGAAGCTTATCATATTATACACATGTAGCAAGTGAAAAAAGCACTCAAGGAACACTTGAAAAAAGAGTTAACTCTTTGGCTACTAGCTACTATTACGATGTTCATTTATACTTTATTAGATTGAAAAATGATGACAGAGGCAGGTTTAGACGACTTGGAGCAAGATGGAGAAAGCAATTTAAAAAAACAGGCTCAGATTGCCCTGATTTTATCAAAGAAATAAACGTAGCTAAATATTGGAACCCAAATTTCACCAAATATGTAAATCTATACAACGGAAAATGCGGAAATAAATAACTCTATACAGAAGCCTTCAATAAAGATTTGATGGTGTAGCGCAATTTATAAAAAAAGACAACCAAGTAAAAAACTAGCTAAAGAACATCATTTTTTTTGTAAAAGAGATAGAAGCGGCATCCTTTTTCTAGTTTTTTTTCAAATAAAAAAAACTAGAAAAAGATACAGCGGATAGCTCGGTTTTCTTTGCTTTTTTTAGCAAAGAAAATTTACCCAACTAATTAAAATAAAATGAAAGACAAACAGATTAAATATAAGAAAAAAATATATCCAATTTCGGAAGTATTTACCCAATATTTGAAAAAACACGATCGAAGTGTAAAAATGCCTATTTCTTACTTGGATTTGTTGCGTTTTGATGAAAGCATTGCTGTTTATGATGATGCGGGAGACGATACACTTTGGTTAAGAGTTTATTTTACGGGAGAAGAAAGAGAAGAGATAGAATTTGGGTTGAAAAAAGTGTATTCGATTTTGCATGTAGATGGGGACGACAACATTATACCGTACTTAAATATAGATGCAATTGATTTTTGTACGTTTGGAAATACAAAGCCTTTTCGAATAAAAGTTAGGAATATATTGAATGATAATTACGTTTATTTTTATGTCAAACAAGCGGATGCATCGAGGGTTTATGGATTGGAATTAGAGGAGATATTGTCTCCAAATCAGGTTAACTTTTTGGTAGAAGGAGATACGCTAATTGAAGAGCATATCTTTGGAATCCCTGGAGATGTGTTTGTAAAAGATTATTTGGATCGGCTTACAACGATAGAGAAAGTAGCTGTTTCGAAAGAGTTTGTTAAGTTTAATGAACGCTGCTTTGTCCGTTTATTGGGAGACATGCGTTCGTATAATTATGTGATTGTAAAGACTTATGATTTTGACCGAATTCAATATCGTTTTAGGGCAATTGATTTTGACCAGCAAAGTTACGAAGGAGAAATTTTAATTTACCATCCTTATAGTTTTAAAGAAAATGAAGCTTTGGTAAAAATGGTTGAAGAAAAATTGACCAAAGAATCGATTGACCAATACAAAAGAGAAGAACGTGCGCTGATAGCAAAACGTGCAAAAAGTAACAAAGTTCGACTAAGAGAATTGGAACTTTGTATGATGGAAGATAAAATTTCGTTGGACAAAAATGTAGAATTACTTAAAAACTATTTGTATAAATTAACTAAAGATGTGCGTTTTAAAAAATCGGAAAACATGGGAGAAATTTTGAACAGTAGCTTAGATTTTGTAAGAAGAAACTATGAGAATATTAACCTTTATTTGAATAAGTAAAAGTAAAAAAATTACTAACCAAGTAACTCTTTTACCGCTTCAAAAACGATATTGGTTGCTCCTTTGTGTTGATAGACAAATTCTCTCGATTTTTGTTTCATTTTATTTCGTTTTGAGGTGTTTTTTAAGACCTCATTAAATGTCAATTCGAAATCAGAATAGTTCTTCACGCTAATTCCACCTCCAAAATCAATGAGCCCTTGTCCTTCTGGAAATTTACTAAATTTATTTCCATAAAAGACCACATTTCTAAATGCTGCTGCCTCCAATATATTGTGCAAATCGTTGGTAAATCCTCCTCCTATAAAAGCAAAATCTGCATATTGATAGGTATTGGACAATAATCCGATGTTGTCTATTAAAATGACATCAATGTTGTTTACGTTTTCTTCTGTTAGTTTAGAATAGCGCAGCATAGGTACATGAACTAAATTTTCGATTTCTAGTAAGTGTTTCTCGGAAATATCGTGTGGGGCAATAATTACTTTTACGTTGCCTTTATGCGTTTCTAAATACTTTGCTATTATTTTTTCTTCTGGTTGCCAAGAACTTCCTAAAATTAATAGCGGATTGTCTTTTTTGAATTCTTCTATAATTGGAATTGGACTACTTTGCTCTGCATTTTGAATCACCTTATCGTATCTTGTATCTCCACAAACAGCTGTATTTTTGAAATCGTGTTTTAAGAGTACAGCTTCACTTTTTTGGTTAAGTGTATAAATTCGATCGATGTCTTCTAAAATAGAACGTTGCCAACGTGCATAGGATTTAAAATATATTTGATTTTCTCTAAAATTGCAAGAGAAATAAACAATAGGAATAAGGTTTTCTTGTAATATATTGAGGTAATTGAACCAAAAATCATATTTAACAAATATAGCTATTTCTGGTTGTAGAATTTCAACAAATGAAATGGCGTTACTATCGGTGTCTAATGGTAAATAAAATAATTTATCGGCTACTTTATAATCTAAACTATATTCGTAACCAGATGGACTAAAAAACGAGACAAATAGAATGTGATCTTTGTATTCTTTATCTTTTTTTATTTTTTCAATAAGGGGTTTTACCTGTTCAAATTCGCCAAGAGAAGATGCATGAAACCAAATTAGTGGTTGGTTCTGGTTTTGTTTTCTAAATTCTGTTAAGCGTTGTTTCCAGTTTTTACGCCCATTTATCCACTGTTTGGCTTTTTGATTGCCAAAGAGGCTTGCGATGGAAACCCCCAAACGGTAAGATCTTATTCCTGTATAGTAACTAAGGTTTAGCATGGTATTTAATCTATATAATATTCGGCGGGAGCTTGTCTGTACACGGGAATAAGCCAACCAAGTCTTAACCCCATTAAAAGTTCTAATCTGTGCTCTCGGTATGCTCCATAGTCAAATTGATAATCTCGCATTCCTTGTGTAAAGCCTTCGGTTATTTCTAACCCAATGTTAAAATTCATGAGTTTGCTGTCTCCAAAATGTTGGTATCCGACATATTGTTTTAAAGCCAACCCCATGGTCAAACGATCGACATAGACTAAGTTCTTTTTTGTAAGCGCAGGCACTTTATCGTCTTGGTTTTCTATTTTAATTTTGTGGTGCATAAACCCAACACCAAATTTTGCTATGATTCCAGAGTTTTTATTGGATTTTTTTATTGGAAATAATTTTCCTATCAAAATGGATTCGGTAAATCCTCTTTGGTACATCAATACATTTACGGCATCTCCATATCGATCGATGATGTAGCCTTCTGAAGTTTGAAGGAAGGATAAAATGTTTTTTTCTCTAATGTTTTTGCTGAACAAAAAGTTTCCTTCGAATTCGAATTGCCAATTTTTTGCTGTTTTGAGTCCTATATTTATTCCTACATTGTTGGTAAAACCAAATCGTTGAGCAAAATCTCCTCCTGGTATTTGCGGAGAATAACTAAAGTTAGCAAACGGAATTGAGATGGTGGTGTCTCTAAGGTTTTGGCTAAATAAAGAAATTGACAAAGCAATAAAAAAGGCAAGTAGTAAAGTTTTTTTCATAAGTTATTTCTTAACGTAGTTTTTTGCTGAGTATTATAGCTGATGGTTATTATTTTTTGTCGTAATTATACTTTCTGTTTTCTCTTTAGCGATGAATAGTAAGGGATTTTAAAAAAATGAACTTTCAACTTAGCAAATATAAATGTTTTGTGTTTAATTTCTGCTGAATTCAAGTCTTTTAACTTTATACTAATTAAATTTTATAAGCTTCATTGACTTTTTCATAGTTCTTAACTCTCAGGCTACTAATTCACCTCAAATTTGGGTTTAGTTTTGTTTCCTCCAGTTTTTAAATTTATTCATTTAATTCATAATTTGTACTTCTTCCGCCTGATTTTTCTGGTTTTAACATTCCTTTTTCTATCAAATCTTTAATATCTCGTAAAGCTGTATCCTGTGAGCATTTTGTAATTTTCGCCCATTTCGATGTTTTTAATTTTCCTTTAAAATCATCAAAAAGTTTATTTAGCATTAAACGTTGTCGGTTATTTAATTCCGTATTTTGATATTTACCCCAAAAATTAGCTTTGTATAGTACTTTTTCAATGTTTTTTTCTGATTTTTTTAATGAACGATATAAACAATTTAAAAACCAAACAATCCATTCTGTTATATCGGCGTCATTGTGTTGAACTTTTTGTAAAGTATCGTAATATATTTTTCTTTCCAACAACATTTGGTTTGATAAACTGTAAAATCGTAAGGAACTATTATCTGAACGAGCTAATAACAAGTCGGATATTGCCCTGGCTATACGCCCGTTACCATCATCAAAAGGATGTATTATAATAAACCAGAAATGAGCAATAGCGGACTTAATTACCATATCAACATCCGTACTTTTATTAAACCAGTCTAAAAATCGGTCCATTTCAAATTTAACTTGTTTCTTGGGCAGAGCTTGATAATGAACTTTTTCTTTTCCCATAGCTCCTGAAATAATTTGCATTTCATCTTTTCGATAACAAGCTACATCAATTTCATACAAACCACTTCTTCCTATCGGAAAAAGAGCCCCATGCCAAGCAAATAATCTTTCTTCACTAAGAGGCTTTTCATAGTTTTGAGTTGCGTCAAGTAACATTTCAACAACACCTTCAACATTTCTGTCAGGATAAACCATTCCTGCATAGTCAATTCCTAATTTTCTCGCAATGGAAGAGCGAACTTGCTCGTAATTTAAAAACTGACCTTCTATTTCTGATGATTTGACTACATCAAGTGTTAGAGTTGACAACATTGTCTCTTCTTTAATAGAAAAACCAAGTACACTTATTTGACCAAATATTTTCCCCTGTAAATGTCTAAGCTTGCCCAGTATGATTTGAATTTCCTTTTCATTCCAAGTAAAATTAGGCCAGCTTTTATATTGATATATGTATTTTGCCATACTATTTATTTACTGCAAACGTACGTTATTCTCCGCATAAATAAGGAGAATAAGATATTTATTCTCCGCATTTTGATGTTTTTAAGGTTGTATTACTCAATGTTTTTTGATTCGATTCCTAGTTTTTCTAATTCTGAGATAAAAGTTAAGTCAGTTTTATTAGAGTAGTAGATTCTAATTATTGCATCCTCAGGAATGATAATTTTATACCCTTCATTATTAATTTCAGCTAGAAATATTACGTCTGAAATATTATATTTGTAGCCCGTTCTAAGATATTAATAGTAAATCGAAACAGAATAATTATAGTCTAATATGAAATTATTATCCAAATAAATAGGTGGCTTTTCACTTATTAATTCAAGGTTAAGGTAAATGCAATTAATATTAGTTGCAACATAATTGACAGAGCTTTCATAAATATCTTTTTCTGCTAATCTGTTCTCTAATATGCTCTTTGAAGTAAAGGTTTGATACCTATTGGTTAAAATAATTGATGGGGATTTTGAATTAGTATTTATAAAAAACTTCGCCATTCCAAGGGTATTCTCCATCTCTCCAAATTGTAGCCTCTAAACATATGTATAAGGTTATTACTAAAAATATAAGTGCTAATACTCCGTGTCGTTTTATTCCTTTTTTTCGATATAAAATAGTTAAAACTAGATGTGTTAACGTAACTCCATACATTATTAAATACCAAAGCATATCTCCAAGTCCCCAACCGAATGCAATGTGCTTGTAAAAAGTCCCAAGAGAACAAATCAAGACTAAACAAGCAAGGACTAAATAATTTAGTATTTTCCAAAAATTAAGAGTCATTTTTTAATTTTTATCATTTTAAACATCAAATTTTACTTTTAACGGACTTTATTAAATGAACTATCTTTCGCTTAGCAGAAAACTCGTGTTACGTATAGTATTTTAGGCGCTTTTTATTCATTCTCCCATTCGTATTTGTTCGCATTGATTGAGTTAAGTACTTGTTTAAAGCTTAGTTCTCTATTTGAGGATAAAACTCGAATAAGTCGAAGATTCATTTTATCTATCTCGTAGTCAATTATGTAATACTTAGTGTAATAAGCTCGTCCGCCATATGACATACTAATTATTTGATGTTTATTTTCGTCAATTGCTATCCAATTCAACCTGATATGTTTACCTCTACCTGTACATCCTTTGCTAAATTTCCCGTTAGAATTAGCAATGTCTTTTCTTTCTGTTTCAATTTCTTCAAGAAATATTTTATTTAATTTATTAGTCTTTTTATAAACCTTATAGTTTGTGATGTCAATTAAATTTATCCAGTCTTTGTTTTGTTTTTGGGAAAAACTATAAAAGGAACAAAAAATTAATAATATTAAATATATCGATCTCATCATTTGAATTCTGACTAACGTTTTGTATCATTCTGAAAATCAACTGTTAGTGACTCTGTTTTTCAGTCGTGTTTTTTATCTTTTTTCTTCATTTAAACGTTAGATTAAGGTAATTAATTTCCTTCTTTTTCGAAATGAGAGGAATTATGGCTAACGTTTAGCTAAACTGCGTTTTAATGCAGTTTAGGTTTTGTTGTAGATAGTATATTCATTACAAATAATTGATTCTATATGAAATGCTTCTTTAATCAAATCTCTAACATTGCACTTATATTTATAAAGATATTCGTTGTTATAGCATAAGGTAGAGTCATTGAAGTATGTTAAAGTTGATCGTTTTCCTGTTGAACTTTGTAATTCAATAATTAATCTAGAGTCCATTCCTTGGATAGTATCTATGATTTCATACTCAGAAAGTAACAATTCATTTAATCTATCTAATTCTTCAACTTTGTTTATTGAATCAATCAAATTTCCTTCTTCAATAATGTCTCCAGGATTTATTCGTACTGGGGTAGTTGTAATTTTTATTGTGTTATTATTTTCATTTATGTCTTTGTAAAATGCCCAACAATAAAGATTCGCCACTGTGATTTTTGAATCAAGAATAGATTCAGAAGAAGTATCTTCTTTTTCTACCTTTTGTTGGCCTGATTTAATCTCGGATTCCGAATTGTTACTACACGAACCCAAGAATAAGGTAATCGAGAATAAGATTATGGTTTTTGTTTTCATATTATCTACAACAATTGTCTTAAGATCACTGTTCCTATGTCTGAATATTGAGTTCATTTGCATTTAGTTTTCTATATTGATTATCGTTTAGCTAAAAATAATATTTTCCAATACAAAGTAAATCTCTTTTTTGCGTTAGGGATAGTAGCGTTAGCTTTTTGTGTTTTAAGATTAGTTAAACTTAGCTAAAAAGAGCGATTTTATGAGCTCCTTTTTGGCTTTAGTTTTACTTCTTTAAACATAAAAACTACTAGCGGATAGCCTGTTAAAACGCCCAAACAACAAAATTAAAAAATCTATTTATTATCCGAAGCAAACCACTCGGCATAGCTTGTTGGGGTTTCTCTTAAGAAAGCTGAATGTAAAACAACATCGCCTTTTAAGTGTTTTTTGACCATTGTGATAATATCTATCAGCATATTTTCGCAAGTTGGTTGATAATCGACGTAACGGGTACGGCTGTTTATCTTTTCCATGTCTTTGAACCGCGAATCTTTTCTGAGGATTAATCGGTGGTCAAATTCGTTGTAAATATGATCCTTTACTATTTTTTTTATGTCTCCAAAATCGATAACCATTCCACAATCCGATAAGCAAGTATCGTTGGACGGTGTTCCAATTAATGTTATTTTTAGATGATATGAATGTCCGTGTATGTCTTTACATTTTCCTTCGTATCCATCGAGTGCATGAGCTGTTTCGAAATCAAACTCTTTAGTAATTCTTATTTTCATTACTTTGTTGTATGGCCTAAAAAAAACGGTGCATAATAGTTATTTATTACGCCCGTTTTTTTCTTTATTCTTAATAATAGATTAATCTTCTAACTTTTGCTATGTGTTTTGCTAAACGGATAACTTGTTTGGTATATCCAAATTCGTTGTCGTACCAAGTGTATAGCGTTGTGCTTTTTCCGTCTTCAGAAACAATTGTTGCTGTACTGTCA
>WFNC01000573.1 GCA_015488785.1 Flavobacteriales bacterium
CCTTAGGAAGTATCCCTTTGGCAAGATTGAGAAAAGAAGGAAAATCAAAAAAGTTTGCAATTGTAAACCTCGTAAACATTGGTGTTTACATCTTTTTTAATTTATTTTTCTTAGGTTATTGTCGCTCCACTTATTTAGCTGGATCCAATTGGTTGGTTGACTTAGTTTACAATCCAAATATAGGCGTTGGTTATATATTTATCTCCAATCTATTGGCGAGTATTATTAAGTTTTCATTATTAGCACCAGAATTAAAAGTAAAACTAGGGCTCAAAAAAGAATTAGTACTCAAAATGCTAACCTATGCCTATCCATTGTTTTTTGTCGGTCTAGCAGGAATTATTAACGAAACCTTAGACCGAACAATGCTAAAAGGTATTTTGTTAGACAAATATCTTCAAGAAGGAATCCATTACGAGAAGGCATTAGAAATGGCTCGAACTCAATTGGGAATTTATGGAGCAAACTATAAAATTACAATGATTATAGCCATGGCAATTCAAGCCTATCGCTATGCAATAGAACCCTTTTTCTTCAATGAAGCCAAGAACAAAGACTCAAAAAAAACCTTTGCTATATTAATGAATTACTTTGTAATTGTAATCGTTTTTCTATTTTTAGTCATCGCATTAAACCTCCAAATCTTTCGATATTTCACTCCAAACGAAGCTTATTGGGTAGGACTTTCAATCGTACCTATCTTATTATTTGCAAACCTGTCTCTCGGAATTTATTTCAATCAATCGGTCTGGTATAAACTTTCAGACAAAACAATTTATGGAGCAGGAATTTCTATTTTTGGGGCAATTATTACCGTTCTTGTCAATTTTATTTTTATACCTTATTACGGTTATCTAGCTTCGGCTTGGGCAACATTAATCTGTTATTTAAGTATGATGACAGCTTCTTATTATTTAGGTCAAAAACACTATCCAATTCCATACAATTTACGAAAAATAGGAGTCTATGTAGGTACTGCGCTTATATTATTTTTCCTTCGATATCGACAAGATTTACAGGGCGATTTTAGTTACGGAGTATTCGCTTATCACACTTTGTTGATTCTAATTTTTATCGCATTAGTCTTATTTTTAGAACAGAAAACAATCAAGAAAGCATTGCCCAATAAGTTGAAGAAGTAAGATTTGGGCGTGCCCTTTTTTTTAAAAAAGAAAAAAAGGTCGGGCAATCCGCACTCGCTTTTTTTGTCCCGTAAAAAAAACGGGACAAAAAAGAGCTCAAACAAAGCTCCTGTCCCTCACGCAACATAGCAAACAGATTAAACATTATATTATGAAAATAGAAATTATAAACAAATCAAAACACGAAACCCCACAATACGCCACAGCATTGTCGGCAGGTTTAGATTTAAGAGCAAATATCGAAACTCCAATAACCTTAAATCCATTGGAAAGAACATTAGTAAAAACAGGATTGTTTATCGCTTTGCCAGAAGGAACCGAAGCACAAGTTCGTCCCAGAAGTGGATTAGCCTACAAAAAAGGAATCACCGTACTCAATGCACCAGGAACAATAGATGCCGATTATAGAGGTGAAATAGGAGTCTTATTGGTCAACCTATCCAACGAACCGTTTATAGTTGAAGACGGAGAAAGAGTTGCACAATTAATCATCGCTAAACACGAAGTTGCCGAATGGTCTGAAGTTGAGGTCTTGTCAGAAACTGCAAGAGGAGAAGGAGGATTTGGAAGCACAGGAGTGAAGTAATTGGTTTGAAAAAAAGGGATATGTTCAGCTCAAATGTTATTGTGGCTTGAGCCTAGTAGTTTTCTCTAACTTTTTAAAAATTAGAGTTTTATTGGATTTGGAGTGGGTGTATTTATTTTTATGTAAAAAGCTCAAGTTTTTTTAGTTTAGTATTTTAAAAAATGAAAAATAACATAGTACATAGGGTTCTCTGAAAAAGTCTAAAAAGTATATCATATGAGGCGACAAAACGAAGCTGTATGCATATACTGCGAGTTGCAGGCAACGAAATAGGATGTATTTTTTAGGGGAACGACTATTCAACTGCACTAAAATTCTTAGTATAATAAAGAAAAACTTGCATTTTAAAATCTAATAAGCTACTAAAACAGCAGTAATACTGATTTTGAGTGTTTTTCAGTGAACCCTACATAATACGTCGTACATTTTACAGAAAAATCAAACAGCATATTAAACTTTAGTACATTTCTAGATTAGAACCAACCCATACTAAACTTGGGAGAGCTAAACTTAGACGTAAACCTTGTTGAAACTGATTACTACACAGTTTTACAAGGACAGTATTGAGAAAAAGAAAAATTCAAAAAAATCATAAAACTATTTGTTTTGAGCATAGTGCAGGTAAAATTACTATATTTGTTTTTCTATGAAATTAGTATTTCTAATATTAAGTAGCTTTTTTATAAACAGCTTTTTTGCACAACCATCAAACGATGATTGTGCCAATGCAACAACCTTGTGCGGAAACCAATCTGTGTTAGCTTCAAACACTGGCGCTACCGTATCTGCTTGTGCAGGTTGTTCTGACGGAAGTTCGGTTGCAGGTAATTTTTGTTTTTCGTTAGAAAACACCACATGGTTTAGTTTTCTTACCAATGATAATGGAGGAGATGCTTCAGTAAGCTTTTCTAATATAAATTGTAATGCAGATCCCACATTTGGAAACCAAATAGACGCTGTAGTTTTAAGTGCTACTTCTGCTTGCGACGAATCATCTTACACAGCTATTTCTAATTGTGCGAGTGGAGAATCATCTGATTTTTCATTAAATGTAACAGCACTAGCACCAAATACAACCTATTATATATTGGTAGATGGTACAATTAATAGTGGAGCAACCAATCCATCAGAATGTTCTTTTAATGTTCTTGTTTCTGGAGAGGCGGTTAAGTATGAAGTCGATGCAGGAGACGATGTTGCAATAGAAACAGGAGAATCGACAATACTTCAAGGTTTAGGACCTGATGGAAGTCAGTGGAGTCCACCTAATGGACTATCAACAACTACCGGTTTTTCACCAACAGCAAGCCCCGAAGAAACAACAACTTATTTTTTAACCTATGTGTCAGGCAATGGATGTACTTACATCGACGATGTGATTGTCGCTGTTTACGAACCTATTACAGTGCCCAACACAATTACACCCAACAATGATGGATTTAATGATACTTGGATGATTGGGCGAATTGAGAATTATCCTGGAGCAGAAATTAAAGTTTTTGACCGTTGGGGACAACAAGTTTTTAATGTCGTTGGCTATACAAACGCTCGAAGATGGGACGGAAGTCATAATGGAAAAAGGTTACCCTCAGGGACTTATTTCTATTCTATAGATTTAAAAACAGGGAATAAGAAAAACATATTTGTCGGATCGATTACAATAATTCATTAGATGAGAAAGTTATTTGTAATATCGTTATTCTTTTTGGCTGTGAATATACAGGCTCAACAAACATCTCAGTTTAGTCAGTATATATTCAATTATTTTGCAATTAATCCAGCAATGGCAGGAAGCGAAAAGTGTCTTAATTTTTCAATTGGTTATCGTTCTCAATGGTTGCAAATCGAAGGAGCTCCACAAACAGGATTTGGTAGTTTTAGTTCAGAAATATTTGGTAAAAGAAGATCAATCAATCAAACAAAACAAGGGGTAGGAATGTATATGGAAAATGATGTTATTGGTCCAATGGCTCGAACATCAATTAATTTAGCTTACGCCTATCACTTCCCGGTTTCTAGAGAGGTGAGAGCTTCTGCGGGAATATTTGTAGGTTTGCATCAATTCAAATTAGATGTTTCTAAAATAGAATTAGCACAAAGTGGTGATCCGCTAATCTCAGGTTCTGGAAGTAAATTGCTTGTTCCAGATTTTTCTCCTGGAGTGTTTTTGAGTCACAAAGATTGGTTTGCAGGTTATAGCATAAAACAGTTGGCTAGAAACAAATGGAAAGTTGTTGGAACAAGTAATTCTAGAAATAGATGGCATCATTATTTGGTGGGAGGAAAAAGATTTGATGCAGGGAAAATAAATTTTGTACCCTCAGGAATGTTAAAATATGCAGGCTTTTCAACTCCGTCTTTAGATTTGAATTTAATAGCAGAATTAAACAAAAGTTTTGATGTGGGGATAGGTTGGAGAAATCAAGATCAATTAGGGGTAATGTTCAAGTTAAAATTCGCTCAGTTTTTTACACTAGGATATGCTTTTGATTATACCATGTCTAGTTTAAGATTTGGAAGTTCCAATACACATGAATTAATAATAAAGATAAGCGCTTGTCCTCACGACCAAGGAGATATCTATGATTGTCCGATCTTTAATTAATAGAATCTACCGATTTTAATTTAGTGTTTTTCAGTGAAGCCTATTTAACCTCAAATCTATTTAAGAAGACTCGTTCCTGTTTTACCTTCTGTTTCTTTTCCGATAGCAACAGAATCTACAATATAACAGACGCTCAAAAGTCTTGTGTCTTGCAGTCTAAGGTCTTGAATCAAAACCTACCCTAAAAAGAATAAGTAACTCCTCCAAGTAAATTAAAACTATATACAGGATAATTAGACCATTCTTGGTATTTCTTACCCGTAATATTATTTAAATTAAGAAAAGCAGATAAGCGTTTGTTGTATCTATATTCTAAACCTAAATTAGCATCTACAAAAGGTTTCAAATCGTAAATGTATTTTCCTTCTGTTGGCTTTACGTCAGCTATTGGTCTTAAACTATATGTTTTTCTTGTCCCGATTACATTTACATTTAAACTTGCAATTATTTTATTGCTTAAATCGTAAATTCCCGATATTCCTACTGTAAAATCTGGTTTTAGCCAAGCGTATTCTTCTTCAAGCATAGAGTAATTATAGTATTCTCCATGAAGTGAAAGTTTTATTTTTTCTTTTAATTGATATCCAATTTGTGCCGATAGTGTTGTCTTGTCTATTGTGTCGTATCGAACAGCAAATTTATTTTCGTAGCTATACATCGTGTCGTTGACAAACATTGCAAAATTATTAATTTTCTCAAACTGAGCTTTTAAATTAAAGGAAATGGTTGAACTAACAGATCCTTTGAAACCTCCATATATATTTATGCGTTGATTACTATTTCTATAAGCTACTGTTTCTTTTAAGTATCTAGTTGAAATATTTTCTAATACATAAGGATTTTCTAACCTAAAACTATTAAATGTATTTTTTTGCATTCCTCCTGTAAGACCAGCATAAGGAACAAAAATAGCATTGAATAAACTATAACTAACAGCTAAGTCTGGATAGAAGAAAAACCTTGTAACGTGAGTAAATTCTGTATGAACACCAACACCAACTTTAGCCAACAGATTTCCTCTTCTTGTTTTTATAAAAGGATTTAATTTGAAAATACTGTTTCCGTATTTTTTAGCTTCTACAGGAAGTAATGTTTGAACATTGTTAGGGAGTGAAGATTGCGTTAAATGATTAACAGACAAGCTAACATCTGCTCCAACTTCTTCTCTTTCCATGTATTTGTAAATGTTAGATTTTATGACAAAGTCGTGCTCATTTATTCCTGTTCTTCCGTTCAAGTAATAGTAATTAAAATTTGTGGTGTGATTTATTTTTGCACTATCCTTATGCATACTTTTTAGCATAGCATTGTACTTTATGGTTTGGTAAAGTTGTTTTGTCTCTAATTTACTCGTCCTATAATCTTCTGGAATATTCAAAGAGTCATTTGCATCAAAACCATAATAATGAAACTTATTTCTTTCATAATTAATGTTGTTATAAAAAGTGTTTTTCTTAAAAAAGTGTTTGTAAAATACATTTGCTTCATTGTCGCTAAACAAGTTATATCCCACGTTTTTTAAGTTCGTTAATGAACTAAAGTGTTTTATGTTAATCCCCCAAGCTTTTGTCTTTGAGCGATTAGATCCATAATAAGCGTCTAAAAAAGGAGTGGTATATAATCCCAATCCAGCTTTGACATAACCGTTGTATAATTTTGTTAAAGGTTCTTTTATTTTCAATTTGGCAGCCTTTATTGGCTTTGTTTCAAAGGTTACTTCTTGGTAAGTAGGTTCAATGTAGAATTTTATTTTTGGCAATTCAATAACAGAATCATTCAGTTGAGGTGCGGTACTAATTTTCTCAGAGCGGTTTATCGTTCTTTGATAATCATCTACCGCAATGTATTCGTTGTTGCCTTGTCCGTAAGCAGACATGATTGTAATTAGTATTACAAAGCTGGTTAATAGATATGTTTTTAAGTTCATTTTATAAACGTATTTAGTGTGTTAAAATTGATAGCGGATTTACTCTCCTCCGTTCAATTCAATTTCTTCTATATTGTCTTCGTTCGATTTGTTTTTTGATTCTTCAAGCGCATCAATGTATTCGATTCTATCTCTAGCTTGTTGAATCATTTCTAACTCATCTTTCCCTTTGTAATTGTCGATTACACTTTGTAAACTAGAACGGGCATTGTAATAATCTTCGAGTACAATAAAGTTTTCTCCTAAGAGTAAAATTCCTTTTGCAATCCAATAATCATAACTTGGTTTTTGGTTGACCAATTCCATTATTTCCAATTCACATTCTTCGTTGTTGTTTTGCTCAAAAAGTATTTCACAAACATAATACTTAGCTTCAGCTCCTTTTATACTTTTTGTGCTCGAATTACACGTTCTCAACACGCTTATTGCATCGTCATATTGTCTGGTTTCTCTAAGCGAAAGTCCTTTCATTCTTAAAGCTTCAACCTTAGTGTCATCATCTAGTTTTGTCAAGGCTAATACTTTATCAGCATATACAATTGTGTTGGGATAATCCTTCAGTTTCCAGTTGCACCACATCTGTTGTATAATTGCAGTTCTAATGTTTTCTGTATTCGCTGCAATTGATTCTAGTTTGTTATAGTTTACATTTGCTGTAGCAAAATCGGATTTAGCATAGCTTATTTGAGAACCATATTGTAACGCTTCTTCATAGTGCTTGTTGTTTGGCTTGTTTATTACAAAAGTGTATTGTTCCAAAGCCTTATCTTGATCGGTTGTATATAAACACGTCGCTAGATAAAAATGAGCACTTATTTCATGTATTCCGTTTGGTACTTTTTCGATGTAGATTTTACTTTCTTGTTCAATCAAATTGCAATCTCCCGAATTCCATGCAGCATAAACAGGTTCCCAAAGTGCAGAATCTTTTTCCATTGTTCCAACTTTTATACCTCTTCCTTGTAACCAATCGTAGTAGCCAGGTAAATCTTTTCGCCCTTGGTAAACACTTTTCATTTGAGCAATTGCCGATTCGTTTTCAATCTTAGCAGAAGGATAATTGTCTAGTACTTTTAGTAGATATACTTCAGCTTCGTCATACCTTTTTTCTCTAACGTAAATAGCCCCAAGATTAACCATCATTTCGGGAACGTATTGATTGTTTGGGTAGTTATTAATAAAGTCAGTGTAAACGGTTATTGCTTTATCGTTTTTTTCTTGTTGTTGATAAGCTTGTGCTAATTCTCTCAACGATAATATTTGAAAATTTGAATTTGGATATTTTTCCGTTAAGTCTTTTAATGTTTTAGATTTTCCTTTTACATCGCCTAATAATCCTTGTGATTTAGCTTTTTGAAAATAGGCATAAGATAAATCTCCTTTTCCTACTTTTATCGCTTTCGAATAATTTTCAACGGCAAGTTTATCGTCTGGTAATAAATAATAAGCATCAGCTAAACGTAAATAAGCATCACTCAATTTTGCTTCATCCACACGGTCGGTTAGTTGTGTAAAATTTCTAAAAGCAGTAATACTTTTTTCTAAATTTAATTTTCGTTGTCTTAATAATTCAGGAGTGCTTTTTGATGAACTTTTGTTTAATGTTCCATTCTTAAAAGGATTAGCTTTCATAAAATAAGCATAGGCAACGCTATAATCAGCATCTCTAAATACATTGGTTAAGGCGGCTCCTGGTTCCAATCTAAACTCAACAAACTTACTTACCGCTTTGTCATAATCTTTCATTTTATAATAGGACTCTCCAGTCCAATACAAACTAGCTGCATTTGTTTTCTTATCAAAAGGATATTTTTCTACTTGTTTAAATCGTTTTATCGCTTCCTCATATTCATTATTTTGAAATAACTCTATGCCTCTATTAAAAGCAATGTTTTGATAAGCTTGTTTTATTCGGTTGTCCTTTCTTTTTATCTTTTCGATAGAGACTAAAGCTTCATCATAATTTTTAGTTGTCATGTATCCTTTTATCAAAAATTCATAAGCTTCATCCAATTGTTCAGAGTTTGGAAATTTATTGATATAGTCTCTAAATGCTTTTGTCGATTCACTGTAAGGTCCATCTATTTGATAAGCCAGTTTTGCATAATTAAACATTGAATTTTCTTGAATCTCTTTGTCAAAATCTAATTTACTAGCCGCTTTAAAAGCAATACGAGCTTCTAGTCTATTGTCGGATTTTAAAAAACAATCTGCCAGTTGGTACAATGCTGTTTGCGAAAGTGAATCTTCTTTAGATGCAACTCTTTTATAATTGTTTATTGCATTTTGATATTGCCCTTCTTTATAATAAGAATAAGCTAATTGATAATTTGAAATACGTGTCGATTTTGCCCCTTTTTTAAATGCTTTTAAATAGGGAATTGCTTCTTTGTAGTTCTTTTTGTGGTAATATCCGTCTCCAATTAGTTTAGCAAATTCTGCTTTTCTTTTTTTACTAATGTTTTCATAGTACTTTGGAGCGTAGTCAATCAATTCGTCATATTTTTCTTGCTTATGATAAATTTGAGCAACATAATAAGGCACAATGTGTTGGAACATAGGAGTCTCTGAAATACTTTTAAATCCATTCAAAGCTGTTTGGTAGTCTCCGTTTTCGTAAGCGATGTGACTAAAATAATACATCGCAGGTACTTGGTAACTTGATGAGTCATCTTTTATAGCTGCAAAATGTGGTTTTGCTTCTTCTTTCTTTTTTGTTCTAAAATAACTATAACCGAGTTTAAATTCATACTCTGTTTTTTCATTCTTTGTAAGTTTAAATTCATCCACTTTTTCAAAATATTCAATGACAGATTTAAATCTTTTTAACCTGTATTTTTGTCGTCCTAGTTGGAAGTAAACGGATTCGGCTTTAACATTTTCTGGATGTTCTACCACAAATCGACTGAGTAAATATTCAGCGTCAGGATGAAATAGTTCTAATGCACAAATAGCATAATAATATTCTGAATTGACTCTTACTTCGTCTTGCTTATCTGTTATTGCGTTCAAAACGTTTAGGAATTTATCTTGTGCTGCGCTAAATTTCTCCTTATCGTATAAATCCTGAGCAGTTCTATAATCGACGTATTTGTCGGTGTAAATTTTTGTCTTTTGAGCAAAACTTGTGTTTAAAAAGGTAAGAAAACATAAAACTGTCGCTACCTTGAATATTATTTTATTTGAAAATGCCATACTTTAATTAACTTAAACGTTAAACTAATTGATAAAGATAGTAAGGTGTATCTCGTAAAATAGAGTGAGTGGAATAAATTACTAACGTTTAGCTGTTAAGATTATTGTGATACTCCATTCCATTCGCTTCTCAATTTTTTTGTAAAGTGAGTTGATTTGTGTGTGAAACTATTTTTGAAAGCAACTATTTGAACAATAAATGAGTCTATCTTTAAACAAAAATAAATGAATATGAAAAAAACACTACAAACTTTATCATTGGTTGGAATTTCGGCTGTGTCCTTAATTTCATTCACAAAAAACAATGGAACTATCGGAGTTTATAACCACTTCGAAGCTTTGAATGGAGCAGGTGCTCAATTTGGAAAAACAGGAGCTCCGGGAGAGCAAAATTGTACGCAATGTCACTCAGGAATAGCAATTACAAATTCTTCTGCTGCATCGATGACGTTTTCAGGAGCGGCTAATTTATATATACCGGGTTCTACTTATTCAATGACGGTTTCTTTGCCTAGTGGAAGCCCTAAAAATGGCTTTGAAATTGTAGCTTTGCGTATGTCTGATGATGCCAGTATTGGTACTTTTTCACTTACTGACGCTACAAATACTCAACTAAAAATGGGAATGGGAAGAACTTATGTAACACATACTTCCGCTGGGAATAGTCAATCGACATGGAGTTTTGATTGGGTTGCTCCAGCTACAAATGAGGGGAATATTAAATTTTATTATGCTGCAAATCTTACCAATAATAATGGAACAACAAGCGGAGATGAAATTCACTTAGTAGAATTAGTTATTGAAGCAGATCCTTCAAGTGCAATTGTAGAACAAACCGAAATAGTTGATATCGATAACAGTCTAAAAATTAGAACTGAAGGAAAAATATTTACACCTAGTTTTGATTTAGAAAATGATAAAGCTGTTTCTGTTACCGTAGTGTCGCTTAGTGGTAAATCAGTTTACTCAAACTCTGAACGTTTACATAAAGGTTCTAACACGTTAAATTCAATTGATTTGTCTAACCAAGCAAAAGGAATTTATATCATTAACTTTAGTTTTGGAAACGAAACAATTTCTAGAAAAGTTAATTTATAGCATCATATTTTAGAATGAGTTAGGGTTCACTGAAAAAGTCTAAAAAGCATATCATATGAGGCGACAAAACGAAGCTGTATGCATATACTGCGAGTTGCAGGCAACGAAATAGGATGTGTTTTTTAGGCTAACGACTATTCAACTGTACTAAAATTCTTAGTATAATAAAGAAAACCTTGCGTTTTAAAGTCTAAAAAGTTACTAAAACAGCAGTACTACTGATTTCGAGTGTTTTTCAGTGAATCCTAGTTACAAAAAAAGGCTCACATTATAGGTGAGCCTTTTTTTGTCTATTTCTCACTTAAAACAAACTTTCTTTTTTGAATATTTCTCCACTATTATTTCCAACGTTTGGCTAAGCTTAGTAAGGGATGTCAAAAAGATGAACTTTCAACTTACCGCAAGCCAAATATAAATATTTTGTTTTTAAATTTTCATTTACTAAAGCCAAATTTTATATTTGGCGAACTCGACAAAAGCTCAGAACTATCAATTTATCTCTGAAACCCTTGTTAAGTTTAGGTTTTGTTACCAATAGTGCTTTTTTATCGGATTGATATATTTAAGTGTTTTCCAAGTCCAAGTTCTATTAGTTTGTGATATGTAGAAACTTGAATATCACTCATCCCACGCTCAATTCTTGATATATAACTTTTTTTTGTTCCTGTTTTTTCTGCGAGTTCTTCCTGAGTTAAATTCGCTTCTTTTCTTGCTTCTTTTAACATAATTCCTAATCTGAATGCAAGAGAACTAACATCATAAGCATCTCTTTCTTTCGTACCCTTCTCTCCATACTTCCCTATAAGGATGTCTTCAAAATTTATTAAATTTCCCATATTAGTTTTTCTTTTCGTTTAAGTATTGTTTTTTTAATTTTTCGGCAAGTTTAATTTCTTTCCTTGGTGTTTTTTGAGTTTTCTTTACAAAACTATTGGTCAGCACAACTAAATTCCCTTTGTCTAAAAAACATAAAATCCTAATACTTTTAAATGCTGTTATAACTCTGACTTCATAAATTCCGTCAGTGTTTTCAAGATATTTAAAAAACTTTTTTGGAACTTGCTTTTCGAATCTTACCAAATCTAAAACGTATTCAATTTTAAGTTGAACTTTTTTGTCTTGAGATTTATAAAACTCTATAAAGTTCTTTTTGTAGGCTGTTATGTTTCTTATCACGATAACAAAAGTAAACTAATTAGTTAACAAAATCAAATTTCTTTGTTATTATTTTCTACACAATTAGTTTTTCTTCATTATTGGTAACGTAGGAATTAACACAAATCCTTAAAACTTAATCTTAGCAATATTATTCTCAAAAATAATAGGATTGTTATCGATCTTCTTTGGAGCATCAGAATTTTCTAACTTTAAAACTCCTCTCGGACAAACAGCCGAACAAACACCGCATCCAACACACGAAGCCCTTATAATATCTTCTCCTTTTTGTGCGTAAGAACGAACATCTATTCCTTGTTCACAATACGTGCTACAATTCCCACAAGAAATACATTGACCTCCGTTTGTTGTAATTCTAAATTTAGATTTAAAGCGTTGTACTATTCCCATGTAAGCCGCCAACGGACAACCAAAACGACACCAAGTTCTATTTCCAAATATGGGATAAAAACCAGTCCCAATTACACCAGAAAAAATAGAACCAATCAAAAAGCCATACGTTTTTTGAATCGTATATGTATCAATTCCTAAAACACTGTTAGCTCCTGTAAAAAAAGAATAAAGTGTTATAATTGTCATCACAATAGCAAAAACCAAGACTCCGTGAACAATGTAACGCTCAAACTTCCAAGAAGCTAATGTTTTAGTAGAGTTCTGACGGTAAGGGTCTCCCAATGTTTCTGCCAATCC
>WFNC01000574.1 GCA_015488785.1 Flavobacteriales bacterium
GGAGTTTCAAAAAACGGAAACAACATTTAAGACATTCAAGAATGTAGAAGAATTAGTAAGCTTTAATACTAAGAATCAACTAGAAGAAGCTTTAATTTTGCTAAAAGGTTCAAGAGGAATAAGATTAGAACAATTTTTAGAGGGAGAAAAATAGTTTTCTTTATCAAATTTCAGTACTTTTTTTATACTAGAATCTTAAAATATACAATATGAAAAAAATATACTATTTAAGTACCTGCGATACTTGTAAACGAATAATGAAAGAAATACAAGTTGATGATTCGTGGGAAAAGCAAGATATAAAAACGCAACAAATCACAGCGGAACAATTAGAAGTGATGAAGAATTTTACAGGTTCTTACGAGTCTTTGTTTAGCCGAAGAGCGATGAAGTACAAAGCATTGGGATTAAAAGATGTAACCTTGACAGAAGAAGATTATAAAAAATATATTTTAGAAGAATACACTTTTTTGAAGCGACCAGTAGTACTCTTGAACGAAAAAGTATTTGTTGGTAATTCGAAAAAGGTAGTGGCTAGTATTATAGAAGAACTAGGGCAGTAAAATTGGAATGACAAAAAATACAAAAGCACACATCGCTCTATTTTTAGTAAACTTAATTTACGCATTAAGTTATGGGTTTTCTAAAGAAGTCATGAATGGTTATTTACCAGCCTTTACTTTTATTATGTTTAGAGTTTTGGGAGCAACGTTACTTTTTTGGATTTTGTTTTTCAAAACCGAAAAAGTAGAAAAAAAAGATTACTTAAAGTTAGCATTAGCAGCAGTTTTTGGCGTAGCAGCCAACCAACTCATGTTTTTTGAGGGGTTATTTCACACTTCTAGCATCAATGCGTCAATAATAATGGTTACTACACCAATATTGGTCTTGATTTTTTCTGCTATATTATTAAAAGAGAGAATTTCTAAACGAAAAGTATTGGGGGTTTTTATAGGTTTGATGGGAGCGGTAGCGTTAATTAGTTTTAAAGACGCTTCCCCTCAAAATGAAGCGACATTGTACGGTGATTTCTTCATTTTCTTAAACGCTTCCTCTTACGCTTTGTATTTGGTATTGGTAAAACCATTGATGAAAAAATATGCTCCATTTACAGTGATGAAATGGGTATTTACTTTTGGGGCAATTTATGTCATCCCGTTTGGTTTTAGCCAAGTTGCTGGAGCAAATTTTCAAATGCCGTTAGACATTATTCTCAAAGTTGGGTTTGTAATTGTTTTTACCACATTTTTAACTTACTTGTTTACCATGTACGCTTTAGATAAAGTAATGCCGACAACGGTGAGCGCTTATGTTTATTTACAACCCGTTCTTACAACTGTTTTTGCACTGTTACTGGGATATGGAAAGCCGAATTTAATTCACTTCGTTTGTGCAGTTGCAATTTTTATTGGAGTTTATTTGGTGAGTTTTAAGAAAGAAATTTGATGTAAATTGAAGGCAGATTTCTTTTTTAGGCTAACGATTTAACTGCATTAAAATTCTTAGCATTATGGATCTACAGGTTTTTGTGTGGGAATAAATTTGTTTTTCGTAAAAGAATAAGTTTTTTGTGTTTAATGAATTTAAGAATCAAAGATACATTGTACAGACATTGTACATTTTACAAGAAAAAAACGATTAGAGTATTTAATTTGGGGGGTACTTCTAATTATACCACCCATACTAAACTCCGTAGAACCAGTATTATAATGAAAATCTTGCGTTTTTAAAGTCTACTAAAACATCGATACTCCTACTTTTGAGTGTTTTAAGTGAATCCGATCTAAGAAGAATTTGCGTTAGGGATAGAAACGGCATCCTTTTATTTTTTTTTAGAAAAAAAATAAAAGATACAGTGGATAGCCCGCTCGAACGCCCAAAAGAAGATAACCTCCGCTTATTTATAACGATTCAAGATAAGAGATAAATCAGTTGAGATATTTAATTATTACCTAAGAAATGACTATATTCGCTACCGAAAATTAGAAGAATAATTAATTAAATAAATACACTTACAAAATGGCATTTGACATTGATATGATTAAAGCTGTTTACGAACGTTATCCAGAACGTGTCGCAGCAGCTAGAAAGTTGGTAAACAAACCGTTAACATTAGCAGAAAAAATTCTTTATACTCACCTTTGGGACAATCCTGCAACGGAGGCTTACGAAAGAGGAGGTTCTTATGTCGATTTTGCTCCAGATAGAGTAGCGATGCAAGATGCAACAGCACAAATGGCTTTATTGCAATTTATGCAAGCAGGAAAGAAAAAAGTTGCGGTACCATCTACTGCTCATGCAGATCATTTGATTCAAGCAAAAGAGGGAGCAAAAGGAGATTTGACGACAGCTAATGTAACCAACGGAGAAGTTTATGATTTCTTAGGTTCGGTTTGCGATAAGTACGGAATTGGATTTTGGAAAGCAGGAGCAGGAATTATACATCAAGTTGTTTTAGAAAATTATGCATTTCCAGGAGGAATGATGATTGGAACAGATTCGCATACCGTAAATGCAGGTGGACTAGGAATGGTTGCTGTAGGTGTTGGTGGAGCTGATGCAGTAGATGTAATGGCAGGAATGCCTTGGGAATTGAAAATGCCAAAACTAATTGGAATTAAGTTAACAGGAAAACTAAACGGTTGGACTGCACCAAAAGACATTATCTTAAAAGTAGCAGGTATTTTAACTGCCAAAGGTGGAACTGGAGCAATTGTAGAATATTTTGGTGAAGGAGCTGAATCTATTTCTTGTACTGGTAAAGGTACAATTTGTAATATGGGAGCAGAAATTGGAGCTACAACCTCTACTTTTGGTTACGATGATTCTATGCGTCGTTACTTAAAAGCTACCGATAGAGCTGATATAGTTGAAGCAGCAGACAAAGTTGCAGAACACTTAACTGGTGATGCTGAAGTATATGCAAATCCAGAACAATATTTTGATGAAGTTATAGAAATCAACTTAACAGAATTAACACCTCATTTAAACGGTCCTTTTACACCAGATTTGGCTACGCCAGTTTCAGAAATGAAAGCAGCAGCAGCTAAAAACGATTGGCCAACTGATATCGAGTGGGCATTGATTGGTTCTTGTACCAATTCATCGTACGAAGATTTATCGAGAGCAGCTTCAATTGTTGAAGATGCAATTTCTAAAGGATTGAAAGCAAAAGCTAAATTAGGAATTAATCCAGGTTCGGAACAAGTACGTTTTACTGCCGATAGAGATGGATTTATGGACACGTTTAGAAAATTAGATACAACTAAAATATTTACAAACGCTTGTGGTCCTTGTATTGGACAATGGGCGAGAGAAGGAGCAGAGAAAGAAGAAAAAAATTCGATCGTACATTCTTTTAACCGTAACTTTAGAAAAAGAGCAGATGGAAATCCAAACACAATGGCATTTGTAGCATCTCCAGAAATGGTTGCAGCTGTTGCTATTAGTGGAAAATTAGATTTCAATCCTGTTACCGATACTTTAACAAACGAAAACGGAGAAGAAGTAAAATTAGCAGAACCAACAGGTTTTGAATTACCAGCATTAGGTTTTGATGTAAAAGACAACGGATACCAAGCTCCTGCCGAAGACGGAAGTGGAATTGAAGTAAAAGTTAGTCCAACTTCTGAACGTTTACAGTTATTGACACCTTTTACACCTTGGAACGGAGAAAACGTTACAGGAATGAAATTGTTGATTAAAGCGCAAGGAAAATGTACGACAGATCATATTTCTATGGCAGGACCATGGTTAAAATATAGAGGTCACTTAGACAATATTTCTAACAACTGTTTAATCGGAGCAATCAATGAATTTAACGGAGAATCGAACTTGGTTAAAAATCAATTGACAGGAGATATGGGAGAAGTTCCAGCAACTCAAAGAGCTTACAAAGCAGCAGGAATACCTACAATCGTAGTTGGAGATCACAATTACGGAGAAGGATCTTCTAGAGAACATGCAGCAATGGAGCCTCGTCATTTAGGAGTTTACGTTGTTTTGGTAAAATCTTTTGCCAGAATACACGAAACAAACTTAAAGAAACAAGGAATGTTAGGTTTGACTTTTGCTAACGAAAATGATTATACTTTAGTACAAGAAGATGATACATTTAACTTCTTAGACCTAAACGAATTTGCACCAGGAAAACAATTGAACTTAGAAGTAGTTCATGCCGACGGAAGTAAAGACGTAATCACTTGCAACCACACTTACAACGAATCTCAAATAGATTGGTACAAAGCAGGTTCTGCATTAAATATGATTAGAGCAGCCGCTGAGGCTTAGTTTTAAAATAATAAATTTAAAAGTCCCTTTGCAACTCTTGTAAAGGGACTTTTTTTTGTCTAATATATTCTTTTTTAGGGCGTTCGAGCGGGCTATCCACTTTAGTTTTTGTTTTATCAAAAAGTTAAACTAAGTAAAAAAGGAGCTCATAAAATCGCTCTTTTTTACCAAGTTTAACTAATTGCTAAAACAAAAAGCTGCCGTTTTTATCCCTAACGCTTTTAAATTTGAAGGTTCTATAACTTTTTTTTGGATAAATTTAATTTTTCGTAAAAAGGATTGTTTTTTTGTGTTTAATGAATGTAAGAATCAAAAGCAACATTGTACATTTTTTACAAAAAAAAATGATTCAGTATTAAACTTTTGGGTACTTCTAAATTATACTTCCCATACTAAACTCGGCAGAACCTACCATTTCAATTTGATTATTAGTTAACATTGATAACAAAACAGTCTTGCTTCTTGACTCTAAAAGCGAAGCGGTCTTTTATCAAATAATAACTATCTTTACAGCAAAAAAATAACAAAATGACAGTAGAAAACATAATCGATTGGCTGGGAGGTTTCCCTAATCTAATCTTGATTTACTTTAGTAGCTTGCTATTGATTTCTATTCTGGGATCGTTTTTAGTCACAAGACGAAATTTCCGTTCTCCAATTAGTTATTTGTATGGAGGATTAGTTTATGCAGTAACTTTACCAGCAATATTGTCGGGTGTTTTAATTCTTTACAGCTTGTTTTTTCTCAAACTAAATTTACTTCAACTCAATATTTTTACTTATTATTTACCTGTAGTTTTTTCAGTAATCACATTAATTATCATCAATAAAACCGTTGCTTTAAAATCCATTCCAGGCTTTGACCGACTTTCTGGATTAGTTACCTTGATAACAGGAGCAATGCTCTTCACTTACTTACTACAAAAAATGTTTTTTGGAGTATTTTTTATCGGAAACATATCCTATTTAATCGCTTTCTTTGGTGTTATATTTTTAGGGTTAAAAATAGGATGGGATAAGTTAAGTAGCTAATATTTTCGTTTATTGTAAGTTTAAATACTTTATAAGATTTAATTTTTATTTTTTTTTATTGAAAATAATGTGAATTAAAATAAATAAAATGATTATATTCGTTAAGTGAATTTTATTAAAAAAATTAACGAACTACAAAATGTACAAAGACAAAATACAAATTATTGAAGCTGCCCTACAGTTATTCAATCAGAAAGGAATTGACAGTACGTCTGTTAATGATATTATTTTATTTTCAAGAATAAGTAAAACCATTTTCGATGAACACTTTGAATCTAAAGATGCTTTAGTTTTTGAAATATATGCAGAAGGAAAAAAAGAAATGTACCGGTTTGTATATGGAGAGCTTTTAGACGAAGAAGATTATAAAGTTTTTATTAAAAAAGTGTTTTATCAAGCTACAATTTGGGGCGTAAACAATCCAGATCTGTATAACTTTATGACTCAAATTCAAGTTCATCCATTGCAATGGGGCGAAGAGCATGAAATATATATAATCGTGAATGAAAGTATAATCGATAAAACAGAAAAAGCACTAGAAGCAGGAGTTATAAAAGACTTACCAATTAATTTTATTATTCATTTTATGAGTGGAATGCAAGCTTCTTGTATTACTTATATTCATTCATTAAAAGTCATGACTCCAGAAGAGTACGAACCATTAATGGAACCAATGTTTGAAGTTTGTTGGGATGCTTTAAGAGCAACGGAAGAAATTTAAATTTAGAGTTAAAAAAACATGGAGTTCAACATTGAATTGCTTAACGCTATTAATTCTGTTTTACAGGATTGTTTTTTATGCTTATCCGCCTCTTTCCCCAAAGAAAGATAAATTGGAAATTTGTATGAAATTTAAATGGCCTTTAAATGGATATGAATATAGAACAAAATGAAAGTTTAGAGAGATTGGCTAGCTCCGCTAGGAGATCCGCCAACCGAACTTAACTTTTATGCCGGTCTATGTTTATA
>WFNC01000575.1 GCA_015488785.1 Flavobacteriales bacterium
AACCAGGGCAATGGATTGAAGTTGTGGGATAAAAATAACAAATCACCTTTGGTGGAAAATATGAATTGAGAATGAGGAATTAAGAATTAAGAATGCTTCTTTTTTTATGATGAAAGCTTTGGAGTGATAGTAATAAAGTCATTTTAGTTCATAAAAAGGAAAGAGGGATTCTAAAGAAAACGAAAATCTAATAAGTATGAATATCTTTTCCCTTTTTCGAAAATGAAAATGCAATTATTAAATGCTTATATTTGTTGAATATAAATTTATTAGGATAACTTCTTAGCATTCAAATTTACAACTCATGATAAAACTTCAAAATATTAATTTCCCGAAAGATTGTGATGTAATTAAACACGTATTCTATAATTATGACCCTGTTAATTCATTCAGTGAAGAAAACAGTTTTGAATATTTAGGAGAAGATTTATTACAATGTTCTTTTAAAGAAGAAGACTTAATCATTGATTTAGGATGGTATGGTGATCTTATTTCGAACAATGGTGAATTTAGAATTTACATTATTCAAAATGAAAACTGGGAGATTCCTGCTAACGTTATACATTCGAAATCTGTAGAAGAAATTACAAGCCTTTTGAATAAAATTTTAGATTATTATACTACAACAGAGGTCGAAACGGAAACCTTTATTCAAGAAGATTAGATTCTATACGGTTTTACATTCTAAAATTTGATCTTATTAAACAAAATATACCTTAGTTGTGTTGCTTCTATAGGAAAAGAAATAATTTATAAAAAAAAATCTTTATGTCAAATAAAAAAAAAGTTAGTTCTGTTCTGCAAGGTATTACTCATTTAATAATCGATGCAACTATTGGAATAACTGAAGTAGTTGAAGCGATGCATAAACAAATCCTTCATCCTCCTTTTTCTCCCTCCACTCCTATTCAACATTTGATTACAAATATTGCAGGAATTACTTACAATAATATTAAGTCTAGTACCCAAATTATAGGAAAGAGTGCAGATAAAGCATTAGAACAACTCTCTTCAGTTCTTGGAGAAATAGAAACTACTAATGAAAAAGAAGCAATACGTTCTGTATTAAATGGTGTAGTTGGTGATTATTTAGAGAAAAATGAAAACCCTCTAAAGATTACAATGCAATTCAAGTATCAAGGAAAAGCAATTGAATTGAATCGTAAAAACATTGAGAACACCTACCCTAAAGTTAATGGTAAAATTCTTTTAATGGTACATGGTTCTTGTCTAAATGATGCTCAATGGTGTCGAAAAGGGCATAATCATGGAATGGAGTTAGCTAATGATTATAACAAAACCCCTGTCTATTTAAATTACAATAGTGGTCGTCACGTTTCTACTAATGGTCAAAATTTAAATGAACTATTAGAAAATCTGATTTTGAATTGGCCCGTTCCTGTTGAAGAACTTATTATAGTAGCACACAGTATGGGAGGATTAGTAGCTAGAAGTGCTGTCTATTATGGTCAAATAGAACAAAAACTATGGCCTAAATATCTAAAGAAAATTATTTTCCTGGGAACACCACATCATGGAGCCCCATTAGAGCATGCGGGAAATTATTTAGAAGTAATTTTAGAAGCTATTCCATACGCTAGACCAATTGCTCGTTTAGGAAAAATAAGAAGTGCAGGTGTTACAGACTTAAGGTTTGGTAACCTGATAGATAAAGATTGGGAAAATAGTAATCGATTTAAAATGGAAGGAGATAAAAGACAACATATTTCATTACCCGAAAAAATAGAATGCTATAGTATTGCAGGTTCTAATAGTAAAGTAAAAGAAACAGATTCTATGCAATTAAGAGGGGACAATCTTGTTGGAGTAAAAAGTGCATTAGGTTTACATAATGACCCAACTAAAGGTTTAAAATTTAAAAAAGAAAATACTTGGATTGCTTATGAAATAAACCATACAGAATTATTGAGTAGTCCACAAGTTTACCTTAAAATAAAGAGTTGGATGGACTGATTTTGAGATTTATAAATATAATAGCTACGGAGTAGGTTTTACAAAAATAAAGTAAAAGAGAATTCATATTAAACTTAATAATCCTTAATTTTATACCGTATGATAAAATCATTATTTACTTTTCAGTAAGCCCTAATTATAATCAATGTATTATATTTAAAATAGTAAGAAAACAGTCAATTTACAGTTAATTATAAAAAACGAATTATTAAACATGATAAAACGACTGGCAAGACATAAGATAAAACTAACAGTCTTGTCTGTTTTATTGATTTGGTTTGCATTTTGCTTGCCCAATCAATTATTCCAAAACCCATATTGCACCGTAATTGAGAGTAAAGAAGGTAGATTATTGAGCGCAGTAATAGCAACAGATGGTCAATGGCGTTTTCCTGAGCTACAAGAAACCCCTCAAAAATTTGAAGATTTAATTCTGTTGTTTGAAGATGAACATTTTTATAATCATTTTGGAGTTAATCCCATTTCTTTATTCAAAGCGTTTATTACAAATGTAAAACAAGGACGAATAAAAAGGGGCGGGAGTACAATTACGATGCAAGTTATTCGCTTATCAAGGAAAAATAAAGGTAGAACTATTCTTGAAAAATTAAAAGAAATAATTTTTGCAACACGTCTAGAGTTTCGACTCTCAAAAAAAGAAATTTTAAAAAAATATGCTTCACATGCTCCTTTTGGAGGAAATGTAGTGGGGTTAGAAGCTGCTGCTTGGCGATATTACGGACGAAATCCGAAGCAATTATCGTGGGGAGAAATGGCGACATTGGCTGTTTTACCAAATGCTCCATCATTAATTTATCCCGGGAAAAATCACGAATTATTATTAATAAAAAGAAACAAATTACTAGATAAACTATTCTTAACTTCAAAAATAGATTCCATTACTTGTGAATTAGCCAAACAAGAACCTTTGCCATTAAAACCTAAATCGTTAAATCAAAGGGCTATTCATCTGTTGACCAGAATTGACAACGAAGGAAACAAAGGAAAACGAATTGAAACAAGCCTAGACTTTGTATTGCAAGAACAAATTACACAAGTCGTAAAGAATCATTATTTGAAATTATCAAACAACGACGTGCATAATGCTGCAGTATTGATAATGGAAGTTGAAACAGGAAAAGCGATTGCCTATGTAGGCAACACCACAAGTAAAAAGGGTGGAGAAGTAGATTTAATAACCGCTCCAAGAAGTTCTGGAAGTATTCTAAAACCTTTTTTATTTGCAAGTATGCTAGATGCTGGTTCAATTTTGCCACAAACATTGATTGCAGATATTCCGACTCAATATGCACAATACACACCTCAAAATTACAATAGAAAATACGACGGAGCTGTTTCGGCTGATAATGCTTTGATTCGATCATTAAATATTCCTGCTGTAAAAATGTTGCACCAATATGGAGTAAAAAGATTTCATAGTAAGCTAAAGCAATTAAAAATGACAACGATAACAAAAGATGCCAATCATTATGGACTTTCGTTAATATTGGGAGGAGCGGAAACTACGCTAAACGATTTGGCAAGTAGCTATGGGAGTTTAGCCAGAACGCTGAATCACTTTGAGCGATACAATGGAAAATACAATGCAAATGACTATTCTAAAATTTCATACCTAAAAAAAGAAACAAAGAAAACAGAAGAATTAAGCGAACATACGCTTTTTAATGCTGCATCTATATATTGGACATTCAATGTTTTGTCCGATTTGAATAGACCTAGAGAAGAACTAGGTTGGGAAAACTTTGCATCTTCACGTAAAGTAGCTTGGAAAACAGGTACTAGTTTTGGACATAGAGACGCCTGGGCTGTTGGAGTCACTCCTGAATATGTTGTTGCAGTATGGGTAGGAAATGCAAGTGGAGAAGGAAAAGCAGGGTTGACAGGGATTAGCGCTGCTGCTCCATTGTTGTTTGATGCTTTTAAAAAACTACCCAGAACAACTTGGTTTGCAACTCCATTTGATGAGTTAAAAAAGATACCTATCTGTTCAAAAAGTGGCATGAGAAAATCGCATTGGTGTGAAGGAACTGATTCGTTATTAGTTCCTAGAAGTGGCTTAAAAACAAAGGCATGCACTTATCATCGTTGGATTCATTTAGATGAATCTGAAAAATTTCAAGTCAATAGTAGTTGTTATCCTGTTTCTAAAATGAAAAAAAAATCATGGTTTATTTTGCCTCCAGTTTGGGAATGGTATTACAAATCGAAGAATCCAAACTACGTTAGCTTACCTCCTTTTAAACAGGGCTGTGGAGAAGAAACCAAGAACATGGAACTTATTTACCCCAACAATCTCAAGGAATTGTATGTTTCTAAAAACTTGAAAGGTGAAATTAGTAATTTTATATTTGAAGTTGCACATAGAAATTCAGAATCAGAAATTCATTGGCACATCGACAATATTTTCATGGGAACAACCAATCATTTTCATCAATTAGAAATCGTTCCAAAATTAGGGAAACATACCCTCACAATTGTCGATGAAAGTGGGGAGACAATTGCAAAAAAGTTTGTTGTTTTGGAGTAGTGGGGAGGAGCAAACGGTTCAAGCTGGTTAGAGTAAGATTATGAGCTACAAATAAGCCTAATTACCTGTAAAATTAACACGATTGATAACGCTCGAAAAAGTATAAGCTCCTTATATTAGATACATTGTTTTACTTTGTTATTTTCGAGAATCTAAGGCTTACAAAATTTAATTATATCCAATTCTACTTTTATAAAATACATGCCACTGAGAAGGCTTTGGATATTTATCCCATTACTCTTGTAAATTCCACTATCGAGGAGAGTTCCGTTGATATCCATTATTTCATAGTTCGAGTTTGGATCTATTCCGTCAAGGTAAACCCTATTTGATACAGGATTAGGAAAGACTTCAATTGTATGTTCTCTTTGATTGTCTGAGAAGTTGGTTACATTGTTATTCTTAGAAACGGTTACCACTGTAATTGAATAAGGAGGTAAATAAATTACTCCTGAACCTGTTGAACTCGTCCAAGCTTCATCCGGATTTGAATAAGCATTTGGCCACACCTCTGGAGACATGGAATAGGTTTCCATTTTATAGCTTCCATTGATTTCTAGACCGTCTAAGCTTACTTCAAGTTTTGATACTACTGGTAATTTATTAACGGAAAAGATTTTAATTGAATCCCCAGTCTCTACTGCTCTTGAAATAACCCCTGGTAAACCAACTTCTATCTCCTCACTGGTACTTAACGCTAAATAGATCGATTTATCTTTAAATACGTCATATAATTTCGAGTAAAACACTCCAGTAGGAGAATATTTCATCTGACCTCCATCCATTAAAATTAAGGTATGTGCTGTGTTATTATCAGAATGATATAACATGTGTATTCCTGCTTGCATTACCACACTATCTTCTGTATTACCTTCTAATATAGCTAAAAACATATCTGCTGCAGATATTACAGCTAGAAACGATTTTGAACCTAAGGCTCCCCACTCTGTGATAATTGTAGGAGTATTACCGAAGTGTGTTTTATATGTCTCAATGTTATTTCTAGTGAACTCGTAAGAATTAAGAAGCACCGAACCTGATGCGAAATCAAGGTTTTCACTACCTACGTTGTTGTAGTTATGTATTGTAGTAGCGTCGTAATAGGTTTCCGAGGCTAAACGGCTGGACCAACCTCCAATAGTATAATCATCAGGGTTAATGCATACAGTATATTTTGCTAGAGAGGAAACATCCTTTAAAGAAGTCACAAGAGCACTTGTATGATTAATGTATTCATCTACATCTGAAACTTGCCATTGCCCACCAGATATGTATCCATAAGATTGAGTGGAATAAAAATTTTCATTCCCAAGCTCAATCCATTTCACGTCTAGACCATCTGTAATTCTGCTTTGAAACCTATTAGAAGCAGTTGTTATATCATCATGAATCACATTGAACATCAGTGTAGCAGTTCCTGAACTTGTATTTACTTGATTTTTAAAACCAGGATAATCAAATGTGAAATTACTATTATACAAATTAGCTCTACTGCTGTTCTCAAAAGTAGAAGGATCATTATAGTAGCCATCAGTAGTCCAGTCATAGAAGTTACCAACAGTTCCTCCGGGAAAACGGTAATTACTCATTGGGAAATAGGTATTTATGGCATTAACAACTTCAATATCTCCCCATTTTTTACTAGCCCATGAAAAATGACTATTTGTTGAAAGAAGGTCATTATTAAAGTCCATTACATCTGAAGATGAAAGATTTAGAATGCAAACAGGATTGCTAGGGACTGTGAACGGGAAAGAATATGGAGTGGGAACGGGTTCTGTATCTGTAACCTTTGGATTTTTTATCACATATGTTCCTAAAGAATTTTGAAACCCAAACTCTAATACAACTTGATTTTGACTAGAAGCGTCAGCTTTAACAAAAGCATTATACCAACTACCTTGAGCAGGTGAGTCTAAGTTTTCTGTTTTCAAAGCGGCTCCACTTATTGGAGATATTTTGATTTTAGGTGCATACCAAGCCACACTACCCAAAACAATGTTTTCTAGAAACACATCCCCTGATAAATATACATCAGTTGTCCCTATGGGTAAATTTATTGTTAATCGGGCATACTCATAAGTAGTAGAGTTACCTATTATAGTGAGCTCTTCAGTTGAATTATCGTAATTAGCTCCGCTAGAGAACACCCAGCCTGAACTATTGAAAGATATGTCTGTGATTTCTATTGAAAAAGCTAAATATGGAGCCGAAACAAAAACAATAAATGTAAAATAGGAAAATAAACGAACTAAAATATTCATGTTTTAATATACTTAAAGATATAATAATCAATATACAAAAAAAACTCTAAAGTATTGATAATGTAATTATATAAAACACTCGACATTTAGAAAGTTTTCTATTTACAGCTTATCACATCCCCTTATTCTTATACATTTTCCTCGCAAATGTTTTTGTTTTGATGACGTACATTCCATTTGGCAAATTTGCAGTTAATATTTCAGTACCTAGACTATTAGTTATTACCGAAATGTAGTTTATCATATTTTGCCCCAAAACATTAAAAATTGAAACTTCATTAAAATTCAAGACTTCTTCAATTATTATTCTATCAATAAATGGATTGGGGTAAATATTAATCGTTCTAAATTCAAGTTCATTATTGCTTAGTGGCGTAACATATTCAATCGCTCCTAAATCAGGATTACTATCTCGTTGATTAAAATAGAAATCATCCGTTGGCGAAAAACTTGCATCTGCAAGACCAATTGCAGGTGAATTTGATTGTAGGTTAAAATTATTATTTAAAGCATTATTAAATAAAGGAGATAATGTAGAAGTGTTTACAGCCAAAGCCAAAGCGCTTGGATTTAATGTTCCTTGAATTAAATTATCAGTTACATTTAAAAATCCTGAATTTCCACTGTTTGAAGATATTTTTAATGCTCTACCATTATTAATTCCTGGATTTGAAATTATAATATTATTTGCTATTAAAATATCATTTCCATCTTGAATACTTATTCCATGAGAATTTCCTTCATTTGTTATTAAAGATGTTTGGTTGTTTTCGTAGCAAGTGTTATTAATTATTTCAATACCTGTTCCAGAATTGACGTGAATCCCACTAAATCCGTTTTTGTAACTAATATTATTTTGAATTTTAATTTTACCATAATTCCAAGAATATGATGGTGTACTACGTTGTACTGTTATACCTTTACCTTCATCAATATGTGTAGATATAAATGTTTTTTTTGCACTCCAAGAATAAAGTTCATTATAATTGTCATGCACTATATTGTTAGTAATAAAAACTCTAAAGTCATTTGTTGTAGAATTATTACCATCAACATTACTATTTAAAGTGTAAACGCTTAATCCATGAACACCTGTTGCACTTCTTTTAGCACAACCATAAACTTCATTATTGATAATGTTTAAATAGTCAGATGTAAAAGAACGAATTCCTTCTCCAGGCATATCATATACGGTATTGTTTCTAATATCAATGTGATGACTACTATTAACTGATATTCCAGAAGTATTGAAGTAAGTCGGTCTTGTAATATTTATTAGTATTGGTAAAACTAAGGTTTCAATTACTGCATCTGTAGAACCCAAGGGGACTCTTTCTAAGACTGTACCGTTAGCATCTTTGTATGTAAATTGATATTGTTTTGCAAAATTTAAACTAATGTTATTTGATTCTCCTTCAACTTGAAAACCTTGAAAACGAATATTATTACTGTTTTTTATTTGTATGATAAAATCTCCGTCACCTTTCAAAATCACAGCGTTCTCAATTAATGGTTTTATGACCAAATAATCACCAGATGTTGTTGTTTTGTTATTAATAAAAATTGTTCTTTCTATTTTCCATACATCAATAACTCCATATGTTGTATTAGAATATGTTCCTGGTAAAACATATATTGTATCACCATGAGATGCAATTGTAACAGCATAGGTTACGGTTTCAAGTGCAGTATTTTGTGTTAAACCATCATTTGTATCACTTCCGTTTGTTCCTACAAAATAATTTGTCTGAGCATCAACATTTCCAACTATAAATAGAAATAGAATGTAGAGTAACTTATATTTTATCATTTTTTAAAATTTTTACATATACTAAAACAAATATACTTAACCCATCTATCGACTCAAAACAGTAACGATATAAGCCACGTAAGTTGCAAGAAGTAAAATACCTTTAACTCTTCCTATTCTTTTACCTATAAACAAGACAGGCAACATCGCCAAAGCAATTCCAATGACCCAATACATATCAAAAGTTAAAACAGCGTCGTCAACTGCTATCGGTGTTACGATACTTGTAATTCCCAATACTGCCATGATATTAAATAAATTGGAACCGATTAAATTCCCAACCGAAATATCTGTTTGTTGGCGATATGCAGCGACGGTAGAAGCGACCAACTCAGGAGCAGAAGTTCCAAAAGCAACAACTGTTACGCCAATTACTCTATCGCTCAAATCAAAAGCTTTAGCAATCGAAATAGCACCTTCTACAAACCAACCAGAACCAAAATACAAACCAACTAAACCTCCTAACAAATATAAAACACCTGGTAATATTGGTTTTTCATCAACTTCAACCTCTTCTGTTTTCTTTTTATTCTCTTTTCTCGAATTTCGAATTAGAAGATAAGTAAAAGTAATTAAAATAGTAAGGAGTACAGCTCCTTCCCAACGTGCAATCTCATTGTCTAATGAGAACACATAGAAAAGCATAGTCGCCATCATCATCATTGGCCAATCGATTATTTTAGTTTGACGTTCTGGAATTATAGGAAAAATTAAAACTGTAATTGCTAATACCAATGCAAGGTTAGCAATATTTGAACCTACTACATTACCAATCGAAATTGCAGGAACACCATCTAAGGCAGCTTGTAAACTAACTAGTAGTTCAGGAGCAGAAGTTCCAAAAGAAACAACTGTCATACCGATTACAAGTGGTGAAATTTTAAATTTCTCTGCAATTTCAACAGCTCCTTTTACAAGAAACTCCCCTCCTGCAACCAAAACAACCAAACCTAAAATCAATAAAAAAGTCCCCATGATTAATCTTCTATTTTAATATCTTTTAATGGTTTTTCAATCTCTTTTAGATTTGAAGCAACCGATTCTTTCGTCTCTTTGAAAGATCGCTCAACAGAATTTTCTATTTTACGAATCTCTTTAGCTGAATCTTTTACCGAATCTTGAATTTCTCTTTGAATGTCCTGCGTCGCATCTTTTACTTGTCGAATAGTACGCCCAAAAGTTCTCGCCATTTTTGGAATGCTATCCGCTCCAAAAAAAATAAGAATGAATAGCATTATTACAATTACTTCTCCTGTACTTATGGTATCTAAAAATATAAAACTCATAGGAATGCAAAGGTATAAAAAAAGCCTTTTCAAAAAGATGAAAAGGCTTTTAATTTATGTAAAATTAAATATTATCTAATTTATTTTTTGTCTTCTCCTTTTTCATTAGGCATTAAAGAATCTTTACTCAAATCAATAACTGCTGGTGTAGCAATAAATATCGAAGAATATGTTCCTACAACAACCCCAATCATTAAAGCGAATGAGAAACCTCTAATAGACTCTCCTCCAAAGACAAAGATAACAAACAATACTACAAATGTAGTTAAAGATGTATTTAACGTTCTACTTAACGTGCTGTTCAACGCTTTGTTAATCACCTCTTTTTGCTCATGTCTTTTGTGCAACACAACATATTCACGTATTCTATCGAACACGACAACTGTATCATTAATTGAATAACCAACTACTGTAAGTATTGCAGCAATAAATGCTTGATCAATTTGCATTGAGAAAGGCATTATTTTATAAAAGATAGAAAATACACCTAATACAACTAATACATCATGGAACATTGCGATTAGCGCTCCAATACCAAAGTTCATGTTTTGGAATCTAAATGCGATATAAGCAAAGATTACAATCAATGAGAAAATAATTGCCATAAATGAACCTAAGATTAACTCATCTGAGATTTGAGCATTTACAGAACGTTGTTGTATAATTTGATACGAAGGTTGTCCATCTGTTGCATTTGAAGCTTCAACATAACCTGCTTTAGAAAATCCTAAATTCATAACTGAATCAACTTTTTTCGTTGCATCTTTTGAAGGATCTGTATATAAATATTTAGTTGTCAATTCTAATACAAACTCATTGTCAACCGTTTTAACTTCTGGTTTAATTCCTTTTCCATTTTCAACAGAAAATTCTTGAACCAAACTAGCAACATTGTCTTGTGAAGGAGCTTCTCCCCCATTAAACTCAACTCTATAAACTCTTCCTCCTGTAAATTCAACACCTTTGTCTAATCCAACTGTTAATAAAGAAACTACTCCTAATATAACAACAACAATAGAAACTAAGTAATATTTTTTTCTCTTCCCTACGAAATCTATTGTTGAATTAACAAATAAGTTTTCAGAAAATGGTCTAGAAAAAGTAATCTCTTTCTTTGAATCCAACATATATGAGAAAATCAATCTTGTAATCAAGATAGCAGAAAACAATGAAGTAAAAATACCAACAATTAATGTCATTGCGAATCCTTGAATTGGACCTGTACCAAAGTAAGCCAATACAATAGCTGTTAATAATGAAGTAATATTAGCATCTAAGATAGCTGAATAAGCATGTTTATAACCTTCAGCGATAGCAAGTGTAGTTGCTTTCCCTTCTCTTAGCTCTTCTCTAATTCGTTCGAATATAAGTACGTTTGCATCTACAGACATACCAAGCGTAAGTACTAGACCTGCAATACCAGGCAAAGTTAACGAAGCTCCTAAAGAAGCTAAAGCTCCTAATAGGAAAAAGATATTTGCAATTAAGGCGATACTTGCTACAAAACCAGCTTTACCGTAATAAAAAATCATATAAATAAGCACCATAATTAACGCGGCTATAAACGACCACTTTCCTGCTTTAATGTTTGCAGCTCCAAGTGTTGGACCAACAACAGCTTCATCTACAATTACCGCTGGAGTATCAAATGAACCTGCTTCTAATACCGTTGCTAAATCTTGTGCTTCTGGGATTGTAAAATCTCCTGAAATTTCTGTATTCCCATTTGGAATAGGACCGTTAATTACTGGAGCAGAATAAACCGCATCATCCAAAACAATAGCAGTTAATCGACCAACATTGTTCGTTGTAATATCTTTCCACTTAGCAGCACCATACTGTGTCATTTGAACAGTTACCGTTACTTTTTTTGACTCAGAATTATAATCTTGTCTCGCCGCACTAATGTCATCTCCTACTAGCAAAGCTTTTCCGTCTGCTGGTAACTCTAAAGCGTAAAGTACATGTCCTTCTCCACTATTATTTGAGTTAGACCATCTAAAGAAAACATCACTAGGTAATAATCCTTTTGCGATATCTCCCGTTAACATTCTATTTATTTTTGCTGTATCTCCTGCTTTCGCAATCCCTACTGAATATTGACTTATTCCGTTTTGAACATTCAATAAACTAAATAATGGTCCGTCGATTAAGTTTTTTTCTTCTTCTACAGTCGTATCTTTTACTGCTACTTCTTCTTCTAACTCCAATCCTTCAACTAATTCTGTTGAATCATTTGTTGTCTTTGTAGAATCTTCAACTATAGTAATTTCTTCAACAACTTCTTCAAGATTAATTTCGGCTGTTTCTTCTGTCGATGTATTTTCTTTTAAACTTTCGTTTAATTGAAAGAAAGCATCTGTTAAAGGTTGGCTATACCCTAACCAAAAACCTAACTCTGCACGAGATTGTAATAACTTACGAACTCTGTCTTTATCTTTTGCTCCTGGTAATTCAATGTGTAAACGACCAGATATTGGTTGTTTTTGAATACTTGGTTGAGAAACTCCAAAACGGTTAATTCTTGTTTCAATAATTTTCTCTGTATTATCAATTGCATTAA
>WFNC01000576.1 GCA_015488785.1 Flavobacteriales bacterium
CATTTTGATGGTTGGGTAGAAATGGTTGAAGAGAATATGGACATGGATATCACTTACAACACAACCAAACAAACATTTAAATCATTATTGAGTATGATCCCTGGTGTTTATACAGCTGACTTCAATGATATTGAAACCGACGGAACGCTGGCTATTGATGGATATGTAAAAGGAAAAATGGACTCAGTAGTTATGCCTGGATTCGATTTAAATTTAACCGTAGGAAATGCTTGGTTCAAATATCCCGATTTACCATCTAAACTAGATAAAATCGCAGTCGATTTGAATGTAAACCGAAAAGAAAGTGCCGATTTGAACAATACGATTGTCAATTTAAAGAAAATGCACGCAGAGTTTGACGACAATACATTAGATGCAAATTTGATTGTGAAAAATGCAATGGTTGACCCGCATATAAAATCAGACATTAAAGCATTTATAGACTTAGCAAAACTTAAAAATGTAATACCAGTTTCAGAAGGAGAAAACTACAATGGATTAATTACTTCAGACGTTCATTTGGAAGGTGCCGTTTCTTCATTAGAAAAAGAAGAATATCAAGATTTTGATGCAGATGGAGATTTAAGAATAAAAAATATGTTGTACCAATCACCTGATTTGAGTTATGACGTTAACATTGATTCAATGTTGTTTTTGTTTGCGCCTCAAAACCTAAAGTTAGCCAATTTCGATGCTAAAATTGGAAAAAGTGATTTACACGCAAGTGGTATAATCGATAACTACATGGAATACTACCTAAAAGATGAATTATTAAAAGGAAGTTTTGATGTTACTTCTAGTTATTTTGATTTAGACGAATTAATGTATGAAGATCCATCTACGGTAACAACAGAAGAAACTTTAGTAGAAGCAGAACCTATTGCTGTGGATTCGACTAATGCAGAAGTGATTGATATTCCTAAAAATATAGATTTTAATTTAAATACTAATATTGATAAACTAGCTTACGATGGATTAGAATTATCTAGCATGAAAGGCGCAGTTAAACTTAAAGAAGGTGTAGCTTATTTAGATGATGTTTCTTTAGGTATTCTTGGGGGTGTAGTTAAAGTCAACGGTGATTATAAGGCGATTACCAAGAAAAAAGCTCATGTAGATTTTGATTATGAAGTTGAAAATATGAACATTGCTAAATCGTTTGAGTACATGAATTCAGTTCAGACATTAGCTCCTGTAGCGAAGTATTGTGAAGGGTTGTTTTCTACTAAATTAGCTTTAAACACTGATATCGATCAAAATTTTGAACCTATTTACGAAAGTTTATCAGGAACAGGGAATTTTCTTACCGACAATATCCTAGTAAAAGATTTACCATTACTTAAAAAACTAGCTGACTTAACTAAAATTAAAGAATTGAAATCTCAAACATTCAACAACCTTAAATTCTTGTACGAACTTAGAGATGGAAAAGTCTTTGTAGATACCTTTCCTTTAAAAATGGCTGGAATTGATTCTAAAATTGCTGGGTCAACTGCTTTGACAGAGGAAATCGATTATTTAATTAAAATGAAAATTCCTAGAGAAAAACTGGGGTCAGCAGCTAATGATTTGGTAAATGGATTGTTAAGTCAAGCAGCTTCTAAAGGTGTTGATTTGAAAGTAAGTGACTTAATTCCTTTAGATATAAAAGTTGGAGGAACAATGTTAAAACCTAAATTGGTTTCTAACCTAAACGAAATAGGGAAAGATGGAGCTAAAGATTTAGTTGACAAAGGAAAAGACTTAGCAAAAGAAAAATTAGGAGAAGAAGCAAAGAAAATGATGGAAGAAGCTCAACGTCAGGCAGACAAATTAAATGAAGAAGCAAAAATAGCGGCTGATAAAATTAGAGCCGAAGCAAAAGTAGCAGCCGACCAAGTTAGAGCAGAAGGAGACAAAGCAGCAGCAAAAGCAAAAGCAGAAGCTAGAGCTGAAATTCAAAAACAAAAAGAAGAAGGTTATGCCGAGGCAGACAAATTAGTGAGCCAAGCAACAAATCCTATCGCTAGAAAAATTGCTGAAAAAGCGGCAGAAAAGATGAAAGAAGAATCAGATAAAAAAATAGAAAAACTGAATAAAAATGTTGATGCAAAAGGAAATAAAATTTCGGAAGAAGCCAACAAAAAAGCTAAACGATTAGAAGACGAAGGAGAAACACAAGCAAAAAAAGTTGAAGATGAAGCTAAAGTTAAATCTGATTTGATAATTGAAACAGCACAAAATAAAGTTGATGCGAAGCTTAAGTAAGATTTGTTTTTGGGCGTTTTAACGAGCTATCCGCTTGTAGTTTTTAATTGTAAAAAAGTTTCACTAGCTATAAAAAGAGCTTCCTTTGGTCGCTTTTTTCTAGTTAGTTCATCTAATTTTACAATTAAAAAGCTATCGCTACTATCTCTAACGCGAATAATATTGAATGACTAAACGTTGTTTTGTAATAATATTTTGTAACTTATTAATCTTAATAAACGAATTATGAAAAGTCTAAGCTATTATTTATTATTAATCTCACTTGTTTATGTTAACATAGCCAACGCTCAAAACAGTTCTTTTTTAGAAAACAAAGGACAAGTATTTGATCAAAATGGAGCATTTAACACCGAGGTAAAATACGTACTCTCGACTTCTGCTTATAATGTAAGTTTTTATCAAGATCATTTTTCATACGAAATATTTTCTGTACAAGAAAATGATTCCTCAATCCTAGATGTTGAGCGAATAGAAATGTGGTTTAAAAATGGAAATTCAAACACAGAGATTCTCCATTTTGAAAAAACAAAAGAAAACACCAATGTTTTCAAAAATGGAAAATCATTTCCAAATATTAATAGCTTCAATAAAATTCGTTATAATAATGTATGGAATGGAGTAGATGTTGAATTCTTAATCGTAAACAATCAATTAAAGTATAATTACATTGTAAAAAACACAAAACTAAAATCATTTGAGTTAATTATAAAAGGAGGAACAAGCCATATTGATGGAAACGATGTCGTGCTTAAAGGAAAAACAAAAACGGTAATAGAAAATTTCCCTGAAGTATTTTACCTTAACGAAAAAGGAAATAAAGAATTTACAAACGTAACAATCCAAAATACTGAAAAAGGACTAAAGTATATTCTACCAAAAAATAGAACAAAAAAACTAATAATAGATCCAATTGCTTACGGACAAGAATATACAACTTATTACGGAGGAGCACACATGGATTTTGCTTATAGTATCGACGTAAAAAAAAATACAAATGTAATTATTACAGGATATACTGTTAGTACAAATAACATCGCGACAACAGGAGCGTACCAAACAACGCTTAATGATCAAGATTCTTTTCTTGCAGAATTTGATTTTCAAGGCAATAGACTTTGGGCAACCTATTTTGGCGGAACTTATGTAGAACGAAATTATAGCGCGGATTTAGATACAAACGATAATATTTATATTGCAGGAAACACTGCGAGTATTATTGGATTAGCTACCAACGGAGCTTATCAACAGTATATTTCTAGTGGCGATGATGCTTTTATGGCTAAGTTTTCCAATACAGGGCAACTAATGTGGAGTACTTACTACGGAGGGAATAATCATGAACTGATAACCACAATAAAAGTTGATGATTCTAATAAAGTTTATGTAACAGGTCATACCTTAAGTTCCGATTTGCCATGTAGCGCCGATGCTTTTAGAAACAGCCTTTCTGGTAATGAAAATGCATTTTTAGGTGTTTTTGATGCTGATGGAAATGTAATTTATAATTCTTACTATATAAAAGGAAGTAATACCAAAGGAGAAGATCTTGCAATAACTGCTGATGGAACGATCTATATTGCTGGTACAACAAATGATGCAGAGCAAATAGCGAATCCTAATGTCCATCAAAATCAAAACGGAGGCTATTTAGATGGATTTGTTTTAAAAATAAGCCCTCAGTTTCAAACAATTTGGAAAACTTATCTCGGTGGTTGGCACAATGAAATTTTGTCTGGAATAGCATTAGATTCAGTAGAAAATTTATATTTAACAGGAAAAACAAAAAGTAACAACGGAATTTCAACTCCAGGTTCATTTCAACCCAACTATGAAGATGTTAGTAACTGGGAAGGTTATATTGTGAAATTAGACAGCTCGTCAACAAGACAATGGGGAACATACATTACTGCAGGAGGTTTCGACGAAATGAAAGCTATTGTAACTACTGATACCGCAATTTGGGTTTTAGGTCTTTCTGATGGAAATGGTCTAGTAACTGATTCTACAGCTTTTCAAGAACAGAATAATGGAGGGTATGATGATATTTTATTAAACTTTACAAAGGATGGGAATTTAATTTGGTCTACTTATTTCGGGGGAGCAAACAATGACTTTGGTAATGGTTTGTTAGTTGAAAATAATCAAATATTAATTGTCGGGCAAACTGGTTCAAATACTAATTTTACAACAACTAATGCACATCAAACTCAATATGGAGGACATAGCTTTGATGGTTATTGGACTAAGTTTTGTAAGCCTTTAGCTCCATCTAGTATTTCATTGGTTGGAAGTACTACAATTTGTGAAGGAGATTCTGTCGAAGTGAGTTCAATGAATCAATTTTCAAGCTATACTTGGAGTAATGGAGTAGCAGATAGCTCGTTAATGATTAAGACAACAGGAGATTATGTCTTAAAAACTAGAGATGTGAATAATTGCCCTGGAAGATCAGATACCTTAAAAGTAATTGTAATTCCCGCTGTTCATCCAATCGTTCAGGTAAGTTCGCTTGCTATTTGTAATAATAGTTCGGTAACTTTAAACTTGAATGGAAGTTTTAATAGTGTTGTTTGGAATAATGCCACAACAGGAAGTAGCCAAACGGTCAATACTGGAGGAAATTATTATGCTACGGTTACCAATAGTCAAGGGTGTGAATCTTATTCTGATACAGTAGAGTTGTTCTCTCCTCAATATAAATATACTATTCAACTCATTGGTGATACAATAATTTGTGTAGGAGGAGAGTCTATTTTATATACAGGAGGTGCTTTTAATAGCTTGAGTTGGAATAATGCTGAAACCTCAAATTCAATTACGATAAATAGCGCAGGGGATTATTATTTTACTGGATTAGATACTAATTCTTGTGCTGTAGTTTCTGATACAATTTCGATTTCACAAATTAATTATTCAGCATCCAGCTTGGTGCTCGATACTGCTTCTTTATTCTCTGTTTGTTGGAACGATACCGTTTCGCTAACAGCGGAAAATAATTTTGAGACTTATGAATGGTCAAATGGAAGTCAACTTCAAACAATTTCAATTACAGAAGAAGGTTTTTTCTATGTTTCAGCAACTGATTCTAACGGCTGTGTTGGAATTTCCGATTCAATAGAGGTCGTTTTTAAATCTGACGGAACGACCTTAATAGACATTTCAAAAGGAAATTCTTTTTGCGAAGGCGATTCATTATTAATTACAGCAGATTCGTCATATCAAAATATAGAATGGAACACTTCTTTAACGAATCAAGACTCATTGTATGTTAATGTTGGAGGAGATTATTTTTATTCAGCTACCGATACCGCTTCTTGTCTCGTTTATTCTGATACCGTTAACATTACCGAAAATACTTTGCCAAATGTTGTCATAGGGAATAATATTCCTGATACATTATGCCTAGACGATAGCTTTATGATTTATAGTTTAAACAATATGGATTCTTATAATTGGTCAACAGGACAAACGACAGAGTATTTTAATCTGTCTTTTAATAATGTAGGATTTCACAATGTAATTTTAGAAGGTACAGATTATAATGGATGTATAAATACCGATACAGCAGAAATATTTGTTTTTGATTGTGTACTTTTTAGTGATATAAATAAAGGAGAGAAGTCATTAGTTCAGCTTATAAACAGAAATAATTATTTATATTTAACGAGTGATAATGTAATCGAAAAAATTAGATTGATAGATTATTCAGGAAGAATAGTAAAAGAAATTTCAGTTAAGAATAAAACAGTTGGATTCGATGTTTCTACTCTTGCAAATGGGATTTATGTTTTATCTGTAGCGTTTAAAGAGCCTGGGAAACAATCTGTAATCAAATTAAAACTATAAGAATAGGCAACTTTAATAATGGTTTTCCGTCAGTAGATTGATTAAGTCATTCAATTTGATGATAAGTACTTAAATTGGGTTGACTAAAAAATAGTAATTATGTTTAAAAATATATTTTTTGTGCTTTTATTAGTGTTGTTGTCCAAAATGGTTTCGGCACATTCAGTTCAGGTAGCTTATTGCGGTAGTTGTCAAGGTTTATTAAGGTTGTATGTAGAACATTGGCACGGGAGCGGTTTTGGAGCTACTACAATGAATATTCAGGTGACCATTAATGGTGTTACGACTCAACAAGGAGGAGCTCCTGTTGGAAATATCAATTCTGCATTCGCAGATTTACCAAATTGCGCTACTCCTCCGGTAAGTTTTGGAGCATGTAGTCGAGCTAATTCTGAGAATTGGTGGGCAATATATGATTTTCCTAATGTTCCTTGCGGTGTTGATGTTTCTATAACCGTTATTTCGGGGAGTAATTATAACACTACAGATGGTTGTGGAATGTATCCAGCTTCAACTTCAGTTTTTCAAGTGCCTTGCCCAACTCCTCCAGTGACTTTGCCTAATCAAGAATATTGTGCCAATGATTTAGCTGTTCCGCCTGCTTTTCCAAACTCTGGGCAACCAGGAGTAACTTATGATTGGACAAATACGAACCCTGCTATTGGTTTAATGCCTTCGGGAACTGGAGATATTCCTTCTTTTGCTACTACACCATCTACTGTTACAGAAATAGCAACTATTGATGTTGTTCAAGGTTGTAATGCGACTCAGTTTACTATTACTGTTCATCCACAACCAGAACCAAGTTTTTCGATTACAAATAATACAAATTTAAATCCAACAGGAGCACCTTTAACAACTTGTTTGTATGACCCTATTTATTTTATGGATCAATCTATCATTTCGGCTGGTAATATCCAGTCTCAGCAATGGGATTTTGGAGAGGGAGGTTCGCCTGATAACTCAACAAGTCCTTCGCATATCTATAATTCCGATGGGACATTTAATGTTACTTTAACTACCGTGTCTAATGAAGGTTGTGTTGATTCTAAAATAAGTCCTGTTGTTGTACATCCAGTTCCTGAAGCTATTTTATTGGAATCTCCAGTTTGTTTGTATAATGAAGTTCAGTTTGAAGACTCTTCTAACATTCATTTCCCTGATTATGTAGATCAAACAATTATCGATTTTGGAGATGGTTCTCCAATTGTAAGTACAATAAATCCTCAGCATGCTTACCCTGCGCCTGGAACTTATAATGTTAGTTATATTACAATTTCAAATCATGGTTGTATTGATAATACAACGGCAACAGCAACTATTTATCCTGTTCCTGTGGCAGATTATAGTTCTACAACGGTTTGTGAAAATACAGAACCAACTGAGTTTACTAATTCGTCATCTATTTCAGATGGAAATGTGGTTAGTTGGCAATGGAATTTTGATGACCCCGTAAGTGGAATTTCAACTTTACCAAACCCTGCTCACAACTATAATTCAGGAGGTATTTTTAATGTTCAATTAGTCGTAAGTTCTGCATTAGGTTGTTTTGATACCGTTGTAAAACCTGTAACTGTGTGGTCAAAACCAACTTCTATTTTTACTTCAGATATTACACAGGATTGCGCAGATGCGTGTATTAACTTTCTAGATTTTTCATTGTCTAATGCAACTTCTATTGATTTTTGGAAATGGGATTTAGCAGGTGGTGATTCTTCCGCAATTCAAAATCCTTCAAAATGTTATTATAATTCTAGCAATACAGAAGATTCTTTATTTTCTATCGGTTTGATAACAAGAAATGATTTAGGTTGTTATGATACAATTTTCATCGAAGATTATATTGCAGCTTGGCACAACCCTATAGCCGACTTTACCTTAGATCCCGAACTTACAAATATGTATTTGGCCGACATCGAATTTACAAATCAGTCTATTGGAGAGTATTTTTATGATTGGAATTTTGGAGATTTTATGTATGATATTGCAGAAAATCCCATTCATAATTATGCTGATACAGGAACTTATCAAATAGAGTTAGCAGTAGAAACGAGACATGGCTGTAAAGACACAACGTATAGAAATGTACGAATTGATCCTGTGATTTCACTCTTTGTTCCTAATACTTTTACACCTAACGGAGACGGTGATAATGATGAATTCTTTTTCAAACAATATGCAATAGAAGAGAAAGGTCTTGATTTTAAAATTTTTGATAAATGGGGTACTTTAATTTATCAAACAGATCATTTCAAACCTTGGGATGGGAGTTATAAAGGTATGCCAGCAAAACAAGATACTTATGTTTATAAAATATCTTGTATCGACTTTTTTGGAGAGGAGCATAATGAGAAAGGACATGTTAATTTAATGCGTTAAAACTAGATTTATGAAAAGTATATTATTTATAATAGTAACATTCTATTTTGTTGTGAATTCTTTTGCTCAATGTATAATTGTAGATGTATCGGTAACAAGACCATGTACCGATGGGCAAGGAGTGTTGACGATTCTACAAAATGATCCAGATTCGGTAATCTTTAGTATCGATGGAGGTGCTACATTTATTAATACGCCTCAGTTTAATAATTTAAATGTAGGAATCTATAATATAGTTGTTAAAGATACTACGGGATGCGTAGTTAATTTAACTGCTGAAATAGAAGATTTCTTAGAAGTTGG
>WFNC01000577.1 GCA_015488785.1 Flavobacteriales bacterium
CTTTTGAATTTGCTCAGCATTATGCTGTCATTAGGTCTGTTATTGATACTACAATTAAAAATTCAATGAATGTATTGGATGCTCTAGCTAACTTAGCTAATCAAGAAATTAGACCTGCTGAGTAGTAACAACTATTTTGCTAATGTACTATAAATACTTAACCTCAGTAGGTTTGATTTTACTTAATACAATTTACAAAATAAATTCTAAAAATAAACAGGACAATCAATAAAATTTCTATTCTCTTCAATCCTCAACCGTTGTGCTTCCATTTTTTGTTCCTTAAACAGATGTTTGTCTGGTATAGCTCCTTCCAAAACTTGTGTCGGAGTATAACCATATAATTCTGTTGGGTAACGGTTTTCGTTGTAGTAAATTATAAAATCTTCCAAATCTTTTAAGTGAGATTCTAAATTTTGAGTAATCTTGGGTCAAGCTAAAAAGTTGGGGGAATTTGAATATTTTATATTACATTGTAAAAAAAAGTATGACAGAAAATTTAGCATTACTTAAGTTAATCCTTCCCGATTTATTGTTTGAATATTTTGAATTAGTTAAGCAAGAAAAGACTGAAGACTCTATTCATTTATATTTTGAAGAGTATAATGACTCCTCTTTTTTACCGAAAAACGTAAAAGTTCATTCAAAAGGTTTTTACAACGAATCAACAGTACAAGATTTTCCAATTCGAGGCAAATCTGTATGGCTCCATATAAAGCGGAGGAAATGGATGAATATTGAGACGAAAGAAAATGTATTTAGGGACTGGAACATGGTGGCAAAAGGAACTCGTATGACAAGTGATTTTGCCACTTTTTTAAAAGGAGACTATATCAAGTTCTATGATTAATACTAAAACTATTGGTGGGTTTTATGGTGTTGACGGAAAAAAATTACAAAGACAGTATAAAGAATCGTTAAGTGGTTATTCAGCTTGGAATCAAAAAGCTCATGCAGAAGACTGGTTGCTTTACCAAAATAACATTAGTCCTTATTTGGCCTTAGATGAAACTTCTCTTTCTAATGGAGAGCTTTATACTATTTTGAGCAGTAAATCTGGAAGAGGTAAAAAAGGAACTATAATAGCAATGGTTAAAGGTGTGAAAGCTTCGGATGTGACATCAATTCTTCATAAAATACCTATATTAATAAGAGAACAAGTAACAGAGGTTACGGTTGATATGGCAGCTAATATGAGATTAATTATTCAAAATTCTTTTCCTAAAGCAACTAAAGTTATTGATCGATTCCATGTGCAAAAATTAGCTTATGAAGCAGTTCAAGAGATACGAATTAAATTTCGTTGGGAGGCAATAGATAAAGAAAACGAAGCTATAGCAAAGGCTAAAGAGGATAATGTTAAATACGTTTCTTCCTTTTTTTTAAATGGTGATTCGTCTAAGAAATTATTAGCAAGAAGTAGATACCTTCTCTTCAAAAGTAAAGCTAAGTGGACTGATAAACAGAAAGTAAGAGCTAAAATATTATTTGAAGAATATCCAGATTTAGAACTGGCATACCAACATGCTCAAAACTTATCAAAAGTATATGATGAAAATAATAATAAAGATATAGCTAGAACAAAACTAGCTCTTTGGATAGAAGAAGTAAGACAATCAGAATTTAAGGCTTTTAACACTGTTTCAAACACAATAAATAATAACTATTCGGAGATCCTTAATTATTTTGATAACAGGAGTACAAATGCTTTTGCAGAATCATTAAATGCTAAAATTAAAGGATTCAGAACTCAGTTTAGAGGGGTAAAAGATATTAAGTATTTCCTTTTTAGATTAGAAAATTTATTTGCTTGATAAATAGAATCCCCCAGTTTTTGAGACTGCCCCTAAATAACATATAATTCAGTATTTTTTTTTAGAAACGAATAGATAAAGATTTAGTATGTAGTTAAATGATGACCTCTATAAAATTAATTTACATACTGACATTCCCTACCTCAAATTTTAGATGTGCCCCGTCTTCCATAGCTATCTATAAAAAAAAGCAAAAAACAAAAATACGTACCCCATTACGTTACCCAAACCAAAAAAAGCCTTTCATTTCTGAAAGGCTTTTTCTTTGTATCTCAAAGAGACTCTGTGTAGCGGGAGCTGGACTCGAACCAACGACCTTCGGGTTATGAGCCCGACGAGCTACCACTGCTCCATCCCGCATTATGAGTGCAAAGATAAAATAAATATCTTATTACACAATAAAAAAACAAAAAATAATTGATTTAAATTTTTTATAACTATCTTTGCAAACTCAAAAAATAAAGGTAAATAATTGATTAACTGACGAATAGTTGTCTTTTGCCTTGATTACTCAATGCAATTAGCTTTTCGGGAAATTTGAAAAGTTTATTTTATTCAAGACTTAGGCGTTAAATCTTGTTGTAACTGGTTACTACAAGATTTTACAACGACAGTATTGGAGAAAAGAAAGGTTCAAAAAACCGTACAGCTAGTTGTTTTGAGGATAACCTAAGTTAAAAAAAGAAGAAAAATGCATAAAGCTGGTTTTATAAACATAATAGGGAGCCCAAATGTTGGGAAATCTACGCTAATGAACCGTTTGGTTGGAGAAAAATTATCAATAATTACCTCTAAACAACAAACAACAAGACACCGTATAAAAGGAATCGTAAATCACGAAAACTATCAAATGGTTTTTTCAGATACACCTGGGGTGCTTAATCCAAGTTACAAGTTACACGAAAGTATGATGAAATTTGTGGCTAGCGCTTTGAGCGATGCCGATATTATTTTGTTTGTAACCGATATATTCGAAACTAAAGTGAACCATGAGGCAACTTTAGAAAGAATAAAAAAACATAGTGCGCCTGTTATTATATTGTTGAACAAAATTGATTTAGCTAAGTCTCAGCAAGAGCTAGAACGAAAGGTCGATTACTGGAAAGAGCAAATACCAAGAGCAGAAGTATTGCCAATTTCGGCATTGCATGGTTTAAGTACCGATTTTATTTTTCCACGATTAGAAGAACTTTTGCCCGAAGGCGAACCGTTTTTTGATAAAGAAGAATTAACCGATAAACCAATGCGTTTCTTTGTAACGGAAATCATAAGAGAAAAAATTCTACAAAACTATAGTAAAGAAGTCCCTTACTCGTGTGAAGTTGTGGTAGAAGAATATTATGACGAGCCAAACATTGTGAAAATTAGAGCAATTATATACGTAATGCGTACAACGCAAAAAGGGATTATAATCGGGCATCAAGGTTCTAAAATAAAAAAAGTAGGAACAGAAGCTCGTATAGATATAGAAACGTTTGTAGGTAAAAAAGTTTTCTTAGATTTGTTTGTCAAAGTAGATGCAGATTGGAGAGATAAAGACAATAAGTTAAAAAGATTCGGATACGAGTCCTAATTGGTATAAATTGTCAATTTTTATTGCGTGAGGGATAGGAACGGCATCCTTTTCTTCTTTTTTTTAGAAGAAAAGATACAGTGGATAGCCCGACTTTTTTTTAGTTTTTTACTAAAAAAAAGTCACGCCCAAAGTAAGCGTAAGAAGCGTAAGAGTAAACATTAGAAGAAAAGAAAATGGGAAATATAGTAGCTATAGTAGGAAGACCAAATGTGGGGAAATCAACCTTGTTTAATCGTTTGATTGGGTCGAGAAAAGCAATAGTAAAAGAGGTGAGTGGAGTGACTAGAGATAGGCATTATGGAAAGTCGATTTGGAATGGGAAAGAATTTTCGGTTATAGATACGGGAGGTTACGTGCAAGGTTCTGACGATATTTTTGAAGGAGAAATCAGAAAACAAGTTGTAATTGCGATAGAAGAAGCAAACGTAATTATTTTTATGGTCGATGTTGAAGCAGGAATTACTGATTTGGACGAATCGGTTGCCAAAATGTTGAGAAAAACCAAAAAACCAATCCTTTTGGTAGCCAATAAAGTTGACAACAACGCCAGACGAGACGACGTTTACGAATTTTACAACCTCGGTTTAGGAGACGTGTTTTCGTTGTCATCAATCAACGGAAGTGGGACAGGAGATTTGCTAGACGCAGTAGTCGAAAATTTTGAAGTAGAAGAGGAAGAAGTAGAAAGCCAAATTCCAAGAATAGCAATTGTAGGAAAACCAAACGTAGGGAAATCATCATTGATAAATGCCTTGGTTGGTAACGATAGAAACATTGTTACAGACATTTCGGGAACCACTAGAGATTCCATCGATACACATTTTAATTCGTTTGGCTTTGACCTAACGTTGGTCGATACAGCAGGTATTCGTAAAAAAAGTAAAGTACACGAAGACATAGAGTTCTACTCCGTAATGCGTTCTATTAGAACCATCGAAAACAGTGACGTTTGTATCTTTATGATCGATGCTTTAGAAGGAATTCAAAAGCAAGATTTAGCTATTTTTAGTGTAATCGAAAAAAACAAAAAAGGAATCGTCGTTTTGGTTAACAAGTGGGATTTAATCGAAAACAAAGAAACCAATACCGTAAAGGAGTACAAAGAGAAAATTCAATCAGAGTTGGCACCCTTTACCGATTTACCGATTTTATTCGTTTCGGCGCTAAACAGACAAAGAATTCATAAGGCTTTGGAAGTCGCAATGGAAGTGCATCAAAACAGAAAAACAAAAATTACGACATCAGTATTAAACGAGTTAATGTTGGGGATTATTCAAAACTATCCACCGCCATCGCACAAGGGAAAATACATTAAGATAAAGTACGTAACGCAACTGCCAACTTACTCGCCGTCGTTCGTATTCTTCTGCAATTTACCACAATATGTAAGAGATTCTTACGCTAGATTTATCGAAAATCAATTCCGTAAGCATTTTAATTTTACAGGAGTTCCAATCCGTATATTTTTTAGAAAGAAATAATTTTTTTTGGGTGTCCCCTCGATTTTTTGAAACAAAAAAATCGAGGTCGGGCTATCCGCACTCGCTTTTTTTGTTGAAAAAACAAAAAAGAGCTCAAACAATTGCTCCTATCCCTCACACAGAAGAATAAAAAACCAATGAGTAATCACACACACACACAAGGGGGAGCGTAAATAAAACAAGGGAATAAAAAAACGTAAAATCTTGTTTTAATTTGTTAGGTCTGCATAATATAATTATATTCGCATTCGTAAAAACAAAAAGGAGCATTAATTTATCACATACAAAATAACTTTTTGAAAATAAATTAATAGACAAGCAACCATTATATATTTTAGTTGTTACTCAATCAAACCAAACAAATAGCCTATAGAATAATATCTACTTTTTAAACATTTTGGAAATAAAAATTACTCCTTTAATTAAAAGAGATATTATTATGGTATTAAGTAAATTAGACGACTCTAAGTTAGTCAAGTTATATCAAGACGGAAACGAAAAAGCATTCGAGATTTTATTAAAAAGACATCAGAATCGCGTATTTTCTTACGCATTGATGATGGTTAAAAACGACGATTTAGCCCACGACGTTTTTCAAGACACCTTTACAAAAGTCATCTTAACCTTAAAAAAAGGAAAATACAATGACGAAGGAAAATTTCTTCCTTGGGTGATGAGAATTTGTCACAACCTTATAATAGATCATTTTAGAAAATCATCTAAAATGTCGTTTATCGGACAGCGCAAGTTTCAAGACAATGAAGAATTTAATATTTTTGATATTCTAAGATTGGACGACAAAACAGTAGAAGAGGAGATGATAACAGCTCAAATCTTTGAAGACGTAAAACATTTAGTTGAATTCTTACCCGAAGATCAAAAAGAAATTGTAAAATTAAGACACTTTATAGGTATGAGTTTCAAAGATATAGCGGATTCAAAAGAGATTTCAATCAATACAGCATTAGGCAGAATGAGATATGCATTAATAAACTTAAGAAAATTGATAAAAGAAAAAGATTTAGAGTTAACTTTGGTGTAAATTCTAATCTCAATTCGTTTTTAAAACTATAACAACTGAATATACTCAAAATAGTTGCTTTACTATTTTTTTTTGAATTTTTCTTTTTTTGAATCCTGTCGTTGTAAAAACTTGTAGTCACCAGATCTAACAAAATTTTACGCCTTGGTTTTGAAAAAAAATATTTAAAATTCCCAGAACCAATAGGAAAGAGCTCGTGAGTCTGTATAGCGAAATAAAAAAACGAATAAAAGTAAATTGCTGTAGGATTAGGATGAAAAATAAAAAAACAAAAATGATCTTTATCTACATTATAGCTGTCTTCTTATTGTTTGTACATTTTTACTTACCTCGATTTATAATGGAAATAAAAAATCCATTCATCGTTTTATTAAGAAAAGAGAAAGAAAGGGAAAGTTTTGACACACCAGCTATAAACGGAAAAGAATTAAGTTTTAAAGCTTATGATGGACTAACAATGTCAGCACATTTAGTTTATTCAGAAGTAAAAGAAACCAAAGGAACAATTATCCTATTACACGGTATTCGATCAAGAAAAGAATCGTATGTTTATTTAAGCAAACGATTAGCTAAACTTGGATTCAATACAGTAGCTTTAGATTTAAGAGCGCACGGAAAAAGCGAAGGCATTTTCTGTACCTTTGGAGTAAAAGAAAAGAAAGACATCAGCGCTTTAATCGATTACCTCAATCAAAACGAAAATATAGCGAACAATATCGGAATTTGGGGACGTTCTTTAGGTGGAGCCGTAACCCTACAAGCCATGGCGATAGACAAACGTCTCGAATTTGGAATTGTAGAAAGTACATTTTCTAATTTCAAAACAATTACAAACGACTATTTCGAGCTAATTTTAGGTTTTCGATTTGAATTGTTTTCCAGCTATTTAGCTTCCCGAGCAGAGAGCATTGCAGACTTTAAAGATGCAATGCCTATTAATGCCTCAAAAGAAATAACACAGCCAATACTTGTAATTCATGGTTCAGAAGACGAGCGAGTAAATATTTCTTATGGCAAAGCGAATTACGAGAATATAAAAAGTATAGAAAAAGAATTTATTTCTGTTGACAAAGCCAAACACATGGATGTTTGGGAAGTTGGAGGGGAGCCATTATTTGATCAAATAGTGAATTTTATTTTGAACAAAGGAATTAAATTGGATTAAGAAAACCATTTAAAAAGATTGTTTTTTATGAGGATAAGCCTGTAATTAATATTTTTTTTTAAACTAAGTTTTATTTGTAACTCTTGAGTTTAAAGAGTTTGTTGCAATGATATGTTAAATTTTATAGCGCTTGTAATGTTTTTAACAAAGGTAAGTTAGTTTCTTTTATAAAAAGATTTATATTTGCTTATTATTATCAAAAATTCTTAAATTTAATTTTTATGAAAAAAAATATTACTTTTTTAGCTATGCTATTTCTTAGCGCGTTAGCTTTTTCTCAACCAACTTTAATTTCAGATATTAATTCTGGTTCTTCAGGTTCTTTACCTGCTGATTTTGTTGAGTATGGAGGTAAAGCATATTTTAGTGCGAAAGGAAGTTCGCTAAATTCAGAACTACATTCGTATGACGGAACAAATGTTTTGTTAGTGCAAGAAATAAATCCTTCAGGAGGGGCAGGGGTTTCTAATTTAGTCGTTTATAATAATAAACTCTATTTTTCTGCAACCGACGGAGTAAATGGAATGGAAATTTGGGAATATGATGGAACTACCGCTACTTTATCTGCAGATATTAATTCTAGTGGATCATCGTTTCCTTCTAATTTAGTTGTCTATAATAATAAAATCTATTTTTCCGCAAATAACGGTGTTTCAGGAATCGAACTTTGGAGTTATGATGGGTCTGTTTCTTCAATCGTTCACGATATTAATGGTGCGGGGAATTCATCTCCTAATGATTTAACGGTTTATAATGGAGATTTATATTTTAGTGCTGACAATGGAGTTGACGGGCGTCAATTATGGAAAACAGACGGAACAAATCTTACACTAGTAGAAGATGTTCAACCAAGGAATTTTAAAGTTTTTAATTCAGAAATGTTTTTCTCTGGATCAACAAACACAGGAACGGCTGGTTTTGAATTATGGAAAACAGATGGAACTACAACAACAGCTTTACTAAATATTAATCCTACTTCTTCATCAGACCCTCATAGTTTTGAAGTTTACAATAATGAGCTTTATTTTGCAGCAACTGTTTCTAATTCAATAGGAACTAAAGTGATGAAATACGACGGAGTAAACGCTACAGTCGTTTATGAAACAACAAGTCCAGGAGGAGTGTTTTGTGATTATTTAAAAGCTTTTTCAGGTAAGTTATATTATTCAGCTAAAAACTCAACTTACGGTTGGGAGTTATGGAGCTTTGATGGTGATAGCGCTTATATGGCATATGATATTAATCCTGGTTCTAGTGGTTCTTACCCTCAAGATTTATTTGTATTTAATAATCAATTAATTTTTAACGCTAAGGACGCTGCTAACGGAGCTGAATTATGGGGCTTAGATGCTGAAACTCAACCTTGTTCTGAACTTTATATTTCTGAATATGTAGAGGGTGGAGGATTAAATAAAGCTTTAGAGATTTATAATCCTACAAGAAATACGATTGACCTTTCTACCTATTCAATTAAAATATATGTAAATGGTAGTTCAACAGGAAGTACTCCTATTGCTTTGTCAGGTAATTTATTGGCCGATAGCGTATATGTAATAGTTAATAGTGGAGCTTCTGTCGCTTTAAAAAATAAAGCTGATTTATTAGCTAGTGGTTTATCTTTTTCTGGAGATGATGCTATTTCTTTGAGAAACAATGGAGTAGATATCGATATTTTTGGTGAAATTGGTACCGATCCAGGATCTTCTTGGTCGGCAAATGGTGTGAATACAAAAGATAAAACTTTATTAAGAAAGTTTACGATTCAAAAAGGAGTGTCAGTTAACCCATTAAGCTTTGATCCTTCTGTAGAATGGGATGTAATGCCAAAAGATGATATTTCAAATATTGGGATGCACATTTCAGCTTGTACTCCAACTTGTGCAAACGATACAACACAACTAGCAGAAAGTATTTGTGCTGATGAATCATTTGATTTTAATAATGAAACTTTGACAAGTGCTGGAACATACTATGATACACTAACAAATGTTGGAGGTTGTGATAGTTTAATTGTGTTAACATTGACAGTGAATCAATTGCCAACAGTTGCAGCAAATACGACAGCTAGCTTAGTTTGTTCTGGTAGCGATGTTACTTTAACCGGTTCGGGAGCAATTACTTATGTTTGGAACAATAACGTAAGTGATGGATTCGCTTTCTCTCCAACTGCAACAAGCGATTATATTGTTATAGGTGAAGATGCTAACGGTTGTTTAAATACAGATACAATTACTTTAACCGTTTTAAACGTGACAGCTCCTACGATTACAATTTCAACAACTGATTCAACATTGTGCGATGGAGAAGGGACAAGTTTTACTTCTGCAATTACAAATGGAGGAATGAGTCCTTCTTTTCAATGGAAAAGAAATGGAAATAATGTAGGGACAGGTTTATCGACTTATAATTCTCAAGCACCAAACACAAATAATGGAGATGTAATTACTTGTGAAGTTACTTCATCAGGACAATGTGGAACAACTGTAGTTTCAAATTCAATAACCATTTTAGTAGGAACGTTAGATACCGTAAATATAACTCAAACAATTTGTGATGGAGATAGTCTTATTTTAGGAACTCAAACGTTATCGCAAGCAGGAAACTACTCCGAAGTATTGACAAATATGACAGGCTGTGATAGCTTAGTGAACTTAGAGTTAATAGTAACTGCAATCCAAAATTCAACCTTTCAAGACACTATATGTGGTGGAACTCCTTACCAATTTGGAGGACAACAAATAGTATTGTCTGGTAGTTATGTTGATACTATGCAAACTCAAGCAGGTTGTGATAGTATTGTAACCTTAGAGTTGTTTGTTAAACCAATGGCTACGTCTTCATTAACAGAGTTTATTTGCGATGGTGATTCATATACTTTTGACAATGTGACTTTAACGCAATCAGGTACATATTCTGATACACTTGTAGCAGCAAATGGTTGTGATAGTATTTCAACATTACATTTAATTGTTGGAGTAACCGATACGCTAGCTACTTCAGATATTATTTGTGATGGAACTACTTATGCTTTTGGAACTCAGTCATTGACACAAGCAGGAACTTATACCGAAACATTTACATCGGCAGGAGGTTGTGATAGTATAGTGTCTTTAACATTAGAAGTCGTAATGAATTCTACAAGCAATGTTTTTGACACAATTTGTTCTAACGATAGTATCGAATTTGGAGGTGTATTTTTAACACAACCAGGTGTTTATGTTAGTACTGTTTTAAACAATGCAGGTTGTGATAGTGTTATTACTTATAACTTAGCAATGTTTAACGCTTATGCAGATACGATTGATCAAGAGATTTGCTTAGGAGACAGTTTAGTTTTAGCAGGTGTAGCATATTACCAAGCAGGTACTTATAATGATACATTACAAACCATAAATGGATGTGACAGTATTGTTTCCATCAATCTAAGTCTTAGTTATCCAACAGATACTTTAGTAAATGAAGCTATTTGTGATGGGAATAGCATTGTTTTTGGAAACAACACTATAACAACAGCAGGAACTTATACAGAAGTTTTTCAAAGCGTGTTAGGTTGCGATAGTACGGTAACTCTAGTTGTTGAAATAGGTGTAGCTTCTGATACGACTGTAGAAGAATCAATTTGTCAAGGTGATATTTTCTACTTTGCAAGTCAAGCATTGACCCAAACAGGAACTTATAATCATACATTTACAAACATTACAGGATGTGATAGTATTGTTCATTTAATTTTAGCAGTTAAAGTAAATCCAATTGTTTCGATTACAGAAACAGGAGGGGATTTAATTTCTACACAAGGAAGTACTTACCAATGGTACTTTGATGGAGATTCAATTATGGGAGCTAACAATCAGACTTATACACCAACAGAACCAGGTGTTTATACAGTAGAAATGACAGCTTTTAATGGTTGTTCTGCGACAAATAATTATACGATGACTAATGTTTCAATAACTGAAGTTTCTAGTATTGAAATGGGAATTGCTCCTAATCCAAGTAAAGGGCTGTTTAAAGTTACGTCATCAGTAAGTGTTAATTATATTGTTTACAATCTATTGGGAGATGTAATAATAAAAGGACAAGCATTCAACGACAATCATATTGTTGATTTATCAGCGCGTGAAAATGGAATTTATTTATTGAAATTAACAACAGAAAATAACGAAGTCATTATAAAAAGGTTAATTAAAAACTAATCAATCAGATTTCAATTAAAGCTAAAGCCGAAGGTAACTTTTACCTTCGGCTTTTTTTATAAAATAGAGAAGAAGTATAAGTGGTGATAGCGTTATTTGTTTGGCATATTTCATCATTTAATTGATATCAAATTCAAAATAATCCTAAATATTATTTGCTTTTTAATGGATTTGTGATTATAAATATTACAATACGCTTTGTCTATTAAAAAAATATTTGTAATTTTGCAAACAATTATAGATAAACAACAAACAATATTATAAAATGAAAACTGATATACATCCAGGAAATTATAGATTAGTCGTATTTAAGGACATGTCAATTGACTATTCTTTTTTAACAAGAAGTTGCGTTAATACTAAAGATACAGTAGAGTGGGAAGACGGAAACGAATACCCATTATATAAATTAGATATCTCAAGTAAATCTCACCCTTTCTTTACAGGTAAATCTCAATTAGTTGATACAGCAGGTCGTATCGATAAATTTAAAACAAGATTTGGAGATAGAAAAAAGAGCTAAATCTTTAATCTATACTAAAAAATTAAAACCTTTGGAATTCCAAAGGTTTTTTTTTGCTTAAAACTAAAGGATTTACTACCTTTAAAAAGAATTTTTATAAAAAAGTTCAAAACAATACATAAGCTGATTTTTTCACGATTGTATATTTTGAGTATAGACACTAATCAATGGAAGTAATATTATTCGATGGAGCTGCACATCAATCCTTGTGGCCATTAACAGCTACTAAACCTGTTGCAAAATTAAGAGTTGGTATTTTTACTTTGGAAGAAAAATGGAATTACTATTTAGAAACAGAAGTAAGCGTAAGAACAAAGGATTATTTAGCTCAAAAATTTAACGCCAACGAAGAAGCTTCTACCGTTGGTATTTACGCAGCTATATTACCTACAATACAGTTTGCAAAAAAAATAAAATCATTACCGAAAGGGCAAATTTTAATGAAAGATGGGCAGGTGTTAGCTATCGCCCCAATGCCATCCGCCAACGCCGACATGGAGAAAGCTTTGAATGGAATGAAGGTTATTGAATATAAAGAGGAATTAACTTTTATCAATAAACCTTGGGATATTTTCAGTCATAATGCTGAAGAGATAGAAAAAGATTTTGAAATTGTAACGAAGACCAAAGAATCAATAGAAATTGATGAAACAAATACCGTAATAGGAAATCGTCTGTTTGTAGAGAAAGGAGCAAAGGTTAGCTGCGCAACTATAAATACAACTGAAGGAGCTGTTTATATCGGTAAGAATGCTGAAGTTTTAGAAGGAGTTCTTATAAGAGGAAGTCTAGCTTTGTGTGAAGGCGCAGTTCTAAAAATGGGAGCAAAAATATATGGAGGAACGACAATAGGGCCTTATTCTAAAGTGGGAGGAGAAGTTGGAAATTCTGTTATACAAGGTTACAGCAACAAAGGTCACGACGGTTATTTAGGAAACGGTGTGTTGGGAGAATGGTGCAATTTAGGAGCAGATACAAATACTTCTAATTTAAAAAATAATTACGGAAACATTAAAGTTTGGGATTATTCTCAAAAAGAAATAGTAGATACAGGTTTACAATTCTGTGGTTTAATTATGGGAGATCATTCTAAATCAGGAATCAATACCATGTTCAATACTGGAACGGTAGTCGGAGCTTGTGCCAATATTTTTGGAGGTGGATTCCCCGATAAATTTATACCTTCATTTTCGTGGGGAGGAGCAGCTGGATTTGAAACTTATAAACTAGCTAAATGTTTTGAAGTTGCAGACAAAGTAATGGCACGAAGAAATGTAAATTTCACAAAAGAAGACAAAGAAATATTAACGCACTTGTTTGAAGTAACGAGTGAGTTTAGAAAATAATAATTTAAGAATTACAAAAATGGATAAAATAAAATTTGGAACAGACGGTTGGAGAGCAATTATAGCAAAAGAATTTACTGTTGAAAACGTAGCTAGAGTTTCGATAGCAACAGGAGAATGGACAAAGAAAAATTACGATAATCCATCAATCGTATTAGGACACGATTGTAGATTTGCAGGAGAATTATTTGCACATACAGCAGCAAAAGTTTTTGCATCACAAGGAATAAAAGTTTTGTTGGCAAAAGATTTTGTTTCAACACCAATGGTTTCGTTAGGAGCAGTAAAATTACAAGCTTCTATGGGGGTTGTAATTACGGCAAGTCACAATCCTCCGTCTTATAATGGATATAAATTAAAAGCAGATTTTGGAGGGCCTTTATCTCCCGAAGGAGTTCAGGAAGTTGAAGATATGATTCCCGATGCAAATAATATTGATGTAGAAAACCTATCGATAGAGCACTTTGTAGCGCAAGGATTAATAGAATATGTAGATTTGGAAGAAATGTACTTGAACCACGTTCGAGAAAATTTCGACTTAGATTTAATTAAAAATTCAGGATTACATTTTGCTTATGATGCAATGTACGGATCTGGGCAAAATGTATTAAAGAAATTGTTACCAGAAATGTCTTTTTTACATTGCGATTATAATCCTTCTTTTATGGGGCAAGCTCCAGAACCAATTGCTAAAAATTTAACAGCGTTTTCTGAATTTATTAAGAATGATGGAACAATTGCTACAGGTTTAGCGACCGATGGAGATGCAGATAGAATTGGTTTACTAGATTCTAAAGGAGAATTTGTCGATTCTCACCACATTATGCTATTGTTGATGAACTACTTGCATAAATACAAAGGTTTAACAGGTAAAGTTGTCGTAGCAGCTTCTACAACACCAAGAGTAGAAAGATTGGCAAAAAAATGGAATTTAGATTTCGATGAGGTTCAAATCGGATTTAAACACATCGCTCGTCAAATGGTAAACGAAGACGTTTTAGTTGGTGGAGAAGAATCAGGAGGAATAGCTATAAAAGGACATATTCCAGAGCGTGATGGAATATGGATGGGATTAGTGATTTTTGAATACATGGCAAAAACGGGTAAATCACTAGAGACATTGGTTCAAGAAATTTATGAATTAGTGGGAGAGTTCAAATATTGGAGAGACGATTTACATTTACCAGAAACTGTAAAGCAAGAAGTAATAAAAAATTGTAAAGCAGATAAGTATAAGTCTTTTGGAAAATACCAAGTACAAGAATTACAAACAATTGATGGTTTTAAGTATATTTTTAATGATGATGAGTGGCTTATGATTCGTCCATCAGGAACAGAACCTGTACTAAGAGCTTACGCCGAAAGTAAAACATTGGATGGAGCAAAAGCAATTTTAGCAGCCGCAAAAGAAGAATTAGGAATAGCTTAAACTTAGTCGCTAATTAATTTGAATAAAAAAAGCCATTGTAAACGAAGTTTTACAATGGCTTTTTTTTACGTTTTTATCTTAAAGCAAACAAAACGCGTTAAATTTCTAACGGTCATTTTTTTTTATCGTTATATTTCATTTTCAATTATAAATTATAAATTCTTCATTTTTAATTCATAATTCATAATTCATAACGGAACTCATTCCCAAAAGTTAGGCAAAAATAACCCCACTTCCAATGAGTTCATTACCATCGTACCAAGCAACAAATTGACC
>WFNC01000578.1 GCA_015488785.1 Flavobacteriales bacterium
AAATAAGCTAGAGGCAAGGTTAGAAAACTATAAAACTCTACAAAAGCTCTATGTCCATAAGCTGCTCCAAACCACCAAGCCCACCAAGAAGCAAAAACATAATAAGCCAAAAGTATAATGACTAATATTTTAGCTGCTTCAAATTGTTTTTCCCTTAATTGCATAAATATTCCTGCAAAGGCAAACAAGATTAACGGTGTATAGATAAACCAACCGTTCTGAACGCTAAATAAAACCTTGTACAATTCGGGATTTCCCCAATTGAATCCTTCTCCTAAATTACCATAAGAAAATAAGATGTAATTTCCCGAAACACTATACCAATAGCTAACTTGTAAGGCTATAAATGCAAACAAAATAGTTAGTCCTCCAGCAATGGCTAATTTATGATTAATACAATTGTTCCAAAGTTGTTTCCATTCTTTAGAACTTGTTGGAAGTAAGAATAATAGACCAAAGGCATTGTAAGGTTTTACGACTAGAATTAAACCAGAGATTAATCCTACTAATAAAACATATTTTCTAAAATTAGTTTCTCGATAGGTGATGTGGGAATAAATTAAGACCGTAAAAATAAAGAAATTAAAAACGTGGGACATTCCCATTTCAAATGCTGAATAGTAATATAGATTGGTTCCTAAATAAATAATTAAAACCGAAATAAGAGCTGTACGAAGATTATTAAAGCGTTCTTCGATTAGTTTAATTAATAATACTAAAGCAAACGAAAGGTAAAAAGATGCAGCTCCAATCACTGCCACGGCATAAGGTGCTGTATATCCGTTCGGTTCGTAACCAAAAAGTAGAGCTCCGAAATGTCCGAGAAAGAAAAATGGAGCCATAAGTATGGCGATACCAAAACTAAAAACACTTAGCGGATTTCCATTTTCGAGGGTGTGAATGTATCGACTGGGCAAAAAACTTCCGTCTATAAATAGGTTTGGCAACCATTGATAATACCCCAAAGAATCCGTACTGTGTGTTATGGTGGTTACATAGGTTTCGGTGTGAACATTATTTGAAATCCAAAAATTGAATATAAAAATGATTATGCCAATGCTTAAATATTTGTGTTTGATGAGAATTTTCATTGTAATCTTCTGCCGCTGTGTTTTGTTGGATGTTAGAACGAATTAAATTATGAAATGCTCCAAATAAATTTCATTTTTCAAGTCGTATTTCAATATTCAGTTGGTATTAAAACGTTTTTTTACATTGTATATTATAAACATCCTCAAATCTTTTTTTTTGCGTTAGGGGTAGTAGCGGCATCCTTTTTTGTTTTTCACAAAAAAGATATAGCGGATGACCCGACCCTTTTGGGGAACGCCCTAAAACACAAATCTTAATTGAGCTTTTACTTCTGTTTTGTTTTTACCTTGTATTTCTTGTAGTGCTGTGCCGATTGTTTCTACGTTGTTGTAGTGCCATTGTGCCCAACGCAACCATAGATCTATTCCTTTTTTGATTCGGTACCTAAACGTTAATTGGGTTCTTGTTCCGCGGTTGTAGTAAGCTGGAATTGAATATGAATAGAGGACATTGCTCTCGTATGCATATATTCTAGAATTGTAAGAGTCTGTATCGAAAAGGGCGTATCTAAAGGTGAATGAATAGGGTTTTGAAAGTGGTTTGTAGGTAATGTCTTGATAGATTAAGTATCCGTTTTCTTGTTTTCGTTCTCCTCGTTTGTATGTTCTAAATTCTACTCGGTTTTTTAAATGAATTGATTCTGACATTTTGTAGGAAACGTGATATCGATAATACCAAATGTTTTCTTTTACGATGGTTGCAATTTCGGTGACATCGAAGGGGTTGTTTTTGGGTTTGACTTTGTTTCTGATTCTACCATACATTTCTAGTTTTTTGGTTGGTTTCCATTTTATTTGCAACATTCCGTCTTTTCCAAATGTGTTGGGTTTGTCGGTTAAGTTACGAAGCCAAGGAAATTTAAATTCATCCATGTAAGCTGTTATTATCCAAAAACGATTGGGTTTTGCTTCCAAACCAAAGATTAGCCCTTTTTCATTTATGTTTTTACTACTTTCCGAAAAAGCATTACTTCGCAAAGATTGGTAGTTTTTTTGGTAGTTTCTATAAATTATAGAGGTTGATAATTTTGGATCTAACGAAGCAAGTAAGCCATGTAATTGTGCGATTCCTCCGTTTTCGCTTCTAGAAAGTTCTCCATAAACATTAAAGTTTTTGTAAATGTAGCTGTAGTCTGTCCCAATTACTGTGTTCTTGTTGGTATTGAATTGAAATTTACTATAAGGAGCTAATTTTCGCTCGATATTGCCTCCAAAACTAGAATATACACCTGTTAAACCTATCTTAAAATTATCGTTAAAATATTTGACATTACTTCCCATATAAGTTTCCTCAAGCAAATCTTTGTCTTTAAGCGAGCCTACTGTATAGTGATTTCCTGAAGCTTGAAAAGAGGTAAAAGTACTTAATCCATCATAATTATTAGAAGTTGTATCTGCGGAACTATCTAAATTAGCATCTATTTTTTTACGAGATCCAAAAGCGGTAAATTCAAAATGTTTGATGGGTTGTAAAGTTATTGCAGCTCCTCTCAAAAAATTGTTTTCATCAACAGATGCATAGGGTTTTATACCTCTAGCATTTTTTTTGAAACTCATAATATTTACCATCTTTCCAAATGCCAATCCACTCCAAAAAGTTAATCCTTGCCCCAATTGCATGTGATAATCTCCAATTGCCAAACCTTTTACTTTTCCGATGTTTTTTAAATAAAAATGTGCTGAATAAAAGTCAAATCCTTTTTTTTGTTGTAAACCAAAAAGCTCTGTCGCCTTTTTGTTTCCAAAAAATGACTCTCCCGCATCTTTTTCGGCGGTAAAACCGATGCTTACGTTGCTCATGTATTTGAATCGGTAACGCATATAATACTTGTCTTGACTTCCTAAGTATTTTTTATTTTCATTCTTTATCCAATCCTCGTCCGATACATCGGCATATCCTTTTTGTTTTTCTAATATCCTAGAATACCGCATATAAACAGCATTAGTAGAATTGTCAATCATTTCTTTAAACGACGTATGTGGTGAGTAAAATTCTGTATTTACCGTTACAAAAGGCATTATCTTTCGAATCGTTGCGACATCAAATCCGTCTATCGATTGAAGTTCATAAATAGACATTAAATTTCCGTCTTTTTTTATGTGAGCCAATAAATTATTAACCTGAAAATCGGTTAGAATTTGCAATTCGAGTAAGTCTTCCTTTATGTTTTTTTTATTCAGGTTAATCGGATTTTCATAATAAGAACTTAACACATCAAAAAGAGTCGTAAAATCAGCTGTTTTATCCTCTAAAGCTTCTGCTATATTCATAACACGCTGTTCTATAATTCTGTTTTTCTCAGCCTCATATTCTATTTTCTTATCCCCTTGAGCAAAACTTACTCCAGCAAAAAGTAAAAGCACGATTATCAACAAAAAAGAATTAAAACCTTTCATCTATTTTTTCTTAAATTCATAAATAAATGAAATCTCAGGAGAGAAACCAAGCGTTTGATGGTACGAGGCAGCAATATCTAACTTGTATTGTTTCATATTCAAACCAAACCCAAAAGAACCAAGCGTTGGACCTGTAGCAACACCTCCTCTAACGTAAAATTTCTCGTTTGCTTTGTATTCTATACCTGATTTTAACATCGCTACATGGTCGATGTCTTTTTCTGTTTCTACAATTACCAAAACCTTTTCCGAAAAACGATAATCAATTCCCAATCGCATAATCGAAGGAATCGCTTCTCCGTTGTATTCGTTTAATTTGGTACGTGTTGGATTGTAAAAATGAGCTCCAATTCTAATGTTGGAAGTTAACTTCGCTTGCAATCCAATTTCGGCAGCCAATGCCGATTTAGAACCATATATTCCGCCAAGTTTAGTACTCAAATAATCCAATTGTATTCCTCCCGAAAGTTTTTCACTCAATTGCAATGCATAAGCCAAACCAACTTTATTTTCTTGATAAAGCGAATATCCAAAATTACTCCATTGCAACGCGATTGTTCCTTTTTTCAACGGATGTGCATAAGCCAAGCCGACATTATTTAGCTCCTTCATCGAAAACTTATTTTGATAATAAACACCAACGCTTTGTTCTTTCATCCAAGCCAATCCTGCTTGATTGTGGTGCGCACTCCAAACATCGCTGAGGGTAACAGATGCATGAGCCAAACCTGCCGAACGACCACCAAAATGGGTGTTTGACTGACCAATAGCCCAAGTCGAAATAAAACTTACGACGAGCAACAACAAACTATTTTTCATAAAAAATAAATTTAAAACTCACAATTTAACTAAATTTATGTTAAAAAGAGCCTTTTATACAAGGTAAATTTTACTTGCAGTTGCATCTTTTATATTTTACTTGATTTGTAATGAAGTCAAATAGAATTTTCATATCTTTGTAAGATTATTTATAGAAAAAAGAATTATGATTTTAGCAACAGTAAATACAATGCAAGCAGTAATCGGTTGGCCACAAATGGTCTTAGTAGCTGTAGTCGTTTTATTATTATTTGGAGGAAAAAAAATCCCTGAACTAATGAAAGGCTTAGGGAAAGGCGTAAAAGAATTTAAAGACGCAACCAAAGAAGATTCTGAAGACGAGTTCGGTAAATTAGATAAATAATTATTTGGGCGTAACCACTCTCTGTTTTTCTATAAAAAAGAAAAACAGAGAGTGGTCGGGCTATCCGTTGTATCTTTTTTGTTGAAAAAACAAAAAAGGATGCCACTCCTATCCCTTACGCAAAAAAAAGAATACTAAGTTAAATGAAAAATTATACATCTTTTGCTTCAATAAAAGAAGATTTAGCAGACAAGACTATTTCTTGCGTTGAATTAACGAATGGTTATATTCAAAACATAAAAAATTCAAAAACCAATTCATTTTTAGAAATTTTTGAAACTTCAGCGCTTGAACAAGCCCAAAAAGTGGATAAAAAAATAGCCGATAAAACCGCAGGGAAATTGGCTGGAATGGTAATTGGAATAAAAGACAATATTTGCTACAAAGGACACCAACTTTCTGGAGCATCAAAAATATTAGAAGGTTTCGAATCTATTTACAGTGCAACAGTAGTCGAAAAACTATTGGCTGAAGATGCTATAATTATTGGTCGTCTAAATTGCGATGAATTTGCAATGGGTGGTTCAAACGAAAACAGTGCTTACGGAAATGTTTTAAACCCTATTGATCATACCAAAGTACCAGGAGGCTCATCGGGAGGTTCAGCCGCCGCAGTAAAAGAAGGTTTATGTATTGCAACTTTAGGTTCCGATACAGGAGGTTCTATTCGTCAGCCCGCTTCTTTTTGTGGTTTGGTTGGTTACAAACCAACTTACGGACGTGTTTCTCGTTACGGATTATTAGCTTACGCATCTAGTTTCGATCAAATAGGACCATTAACACATAATGTTGAAGATACAGCCTTAATTACAGAGGTTATTGCTGGAAAAGACAGACACGACAGCACGTCTTCTTCTAAAGAAGTCGAAAACTATACTCAAAAGCTAGACGAAACAAAAGGAAAGAAATTAAAAATAGCTTACCTAACAGATTGTCTTTCAAGCAAAGGATTGGATTCCGAAATAAAAGACAAAACCTTAGCGGTTATAGCAGATTTAAAAGCGAAAGGACACACAGTAGAAGGTGTTGACTTTCCATTGTTAGATTACGTAGTTCCAAATTACTATATTCTTACTACAGCAGAAGCATCATCAAACTTATCTCGTTACGATGGAGCGCGTTATGGATATAGAAGTCCCGAGGCAAAAGACTTAGAGTCAACTTATAAGCTCTCTCGTTCAGAAGGTTTTGGAGCTGAGGTAAAACGTAGAATTATGTTGGGAACATTTGTTCTAAGCGCAGGATACTACGATGCTTATTACACCAAAGGTTTAAGGGTAAGAAATATCATAAAAACCAAAACAGAAGAAATATTTAAGGACTATGATTTCATACTTCTTCCTACAACGCCTACGACTGCGTTTGATATAGGAGGAATTAAAGATCCAATAGCGATGTATTTACAAGACATATTTACGGTACACGCAAACCTTGCTGGAATACCCGCAATTTCTCTTCCATTAGGAGAACACTCAAACGGAATGCCTTTTGGAATTCAGCTTATGGCAAAATCTTTTGACGATGCTAAATTGTTGGCTTTCTCTAGTGAGTTGATGAAGTAAGAAAATAATATTTAATAGACTACAAAAAATAGATAAATATCAATACACAATGAAATGTTTTACAATAATGTTTTCGCTCTTATTTGTTTCTCTAATTTATTCCCAAGAGGTAAAAATTACCGAACCTGAATGGGTTGGAGAAATTATATATGTAAATGATTCTGTTGGTGATGGAGTAAAGTTAGAAATGCAAAAAGCATATACTAAAACGAAAGCTGGAGCATCACTTTATATTGTTGGAGCAGGAAAAGTTAAAACTAAAACTCATGTAAATGGAAGCACAGCTAAAACTAGAATTAAAAATACAGATAAAATTCAATTTATTGTAAAAAACAATGATAATCTAACCTCGCCAAAATCAATTATTAATGTTTTTAAACTAAATGCTGATGATAAAACAAGATTCATTGATATTTCATCACTTGGAACTTTTTCAGGGGCAGAATCTATGAATATTGACTTTATAGATTTTACTGCTAAAAAATATGGTGAAAATTCATATTTAATTACAATGCCTAAACTGGAGAATGGAGAATATGCAATTACCTTAGCTCAAAGCAGAATGGATTTTAATTTATTTAGTGTTTACAGCCCAAGAGCTAAAAGTCACGAAGAAATATTAAGAGAAACAGTTCAACCAGGCGATACTATTTGGTTCAGTAAGAATGGCAATAGAATTGAAGCCATTGCTATTCGACATGACTACTATGGTTTAAAATTATCATATTCTCAAAATAATAAAACTAAGGAAAAAGTTGTTGCCTACAATTTAGTTTCATTAAAAAAATAATAAGTCAACCTTCTTGTTTCGTAAAAATGAACATGAATATAGATTGACATAAAAGTTAATATTCTTTCGGAACTACCTAATCTTTATCTATATTCACATCCATTTAAATTACGCTTTCTTCCAGTGAAAAGCTACTCAAATAGGTTATTAAATATACTAAAACCCTGCGTATCCTCCGGCTACATTCAATAACTTCGAACCTGTACTTTTTATTTTTTCAGATGTCGCTACCAATTTAGTTTCTCCATTAGCGCTGATATATTGATACTTTATTTCATATTTACCTTTAGCTAGTTTCAACAATCTACTTTTTAACTCTTCTTTTATTATTGCGTTAGGAGCATCTTTAGTGTAAACAATAGCTCCCTTTTTAATCGACACAACTGTAATTCCTTTTGTATATATAAAAGGGAAATTCTCAATAACAACTTCGGTCATTACTTTATAGTTTTTATATGTTGCAGCGTTTAATCGGGGTGAAAATTCTTTAATTAAACTGCATGATTTGTTTTCGCCCGAAACGAATGAAAACTTATTGTCATTCTTAAAATAACCATTATCCCCGTCGTGTATTCTTTTGTAATGCGCCGAATAAGTACTTTTGTATTCGTAATTGTTATTATATTTTTCTTTAATCTCAGACCAAGTAGGAAAAGAGTTATTGTCTTTTGCTCCTTCAATAAAATTGTTAGTAAGCGTAGTCATAAAAGATTCATATGCCGTTAAGTCTATTTCTTTCAAATTGTAGATTTTTGAAGTAATTTCTTTTTTAGCTTTCTCTTCTGCATCTCTAATTACTTTCTCTTTAGCTAATTTTTCTTCTGTTTCTTTTAATTTAGCACTAACTTGTGGTCTTATGCTAGAAGGCATATTTTTCAATTCTGTTTTTTTAACAAGAACTCTCGCATTACCAAACAAATCTTTAGTAATGGTTCTGTATCCCGTATAATCAGTATTAAAATAGTATTTCCCTAATTTTGTATCAGCATAACACTTCGCATATATACTTTTTAATTTTTCTGGTGACATGTTGTTATAATCAATTTTGATACTAACACAAACGTTATTTTTAATTGTATAATATTCAGCAAAAGTTGAAATAAAACCACACTTAGGTTCGGTGTAATCATAATAGTATATAAATATTTCTGAAACCTCACCATCTTGATGCCTCGTCATTGTTGATGTTCCTAAATTATCTTTGTCAATATAGTCAAGATGACTTTTTATTGATTCATAAGATTTTCCTATCCAACTCGATTGAGAAAAAAAAGAGATTGAAACTGATAATAATACACTGGTAATAATTGTCTTAAATAAATTCATTGTTTTAATTTTTTTACAAAGATATTGCAGTTTTTTATTAAAACAGGTAGGTTTAATAGCTTGTCCACTAATTGTCCACTAGCGAAAACACTTGGGATTATAAGCTTCTATACACTAAATTAATGCTCGTTTTTACGATTAATTAATAATTCAAATAGTTTAGGCTTTTAGTTTTAAGTATTAATCAAAGATTTTTTTTACTAGAGCATGATTGAGTAATCTTTTATAGTTCGAGCGTAGTAAGATGAAGAAATAGCAGAAGTCAAACCAAGGGATATGGTTTGATTTAATGAGAATAATAACAGGAGAGAATTCAAAGTCGTTTAGTATGACTACTTTAGATTTTAAATCATCTGATTTTAAAAATGATCTTGAATTCAGCGATAAAGAAAAGCTCTTGTTTGAGAATTTTATTTAACGCTCATCTCTTTCGGATTCTTGCTTGTAAAACTTATCTCGGATTCTATAAGTTAATTCGTTAATCTTTTCTCTATCTGGTTTTTCTTGTAATTCAGATTTTTCAAAAACTAAATCCATTTGGTCTTGTCTTTCTTTAGCTATGCTTAACAAATCTTCATATTCATATTCACCTTTTTTTATATCAAGCAAAAACTCTCGATTAGGACGTATTACATTTACTTTCTTTTCGTTTGCGATTTCAATAGCCATTTCTAAAAGTCTAAAAGTATGCATCATATTTTTTGAATCATAATTCTTTCCGTGACTTTTAGTGTTCTCATAACGAGTTTCATTTCTATTTTCAACCCATTCCCAATACTCTTTATATTCTTTACAATATTTTGAATAACCATCTTTGTTAAAATATAACAAAGCAACCTGTTTTTCTTCTTTAGGTATAGAACTTAAACGAATATCATTTGATAAACCATCTTTAATTATTCCTTTGTATCCTCTCTCTTCTCCATAGAATAAGGCGTAAACATTTCTCATGTGTGGGACATTTATTAAACCACAATTTTCTTGTTTATAATTATTTAATTTAAAATACTTTAGTAATGAAATTGAACCTTGACCATAATTTACATAGCAAAAAGATAAAACTGTTTTACGCTCTTTTCCTATGGGATTTACTATTTTCTTTTTTAATCCTTTGGCTTTTTTTATTTGAGACAAAGCAAATTTACCAAAAGTATTTTTACAAAGTTTTGATAAAATAATTTCAGAACTTATTTCGTCTAAATATGGATGTTTGTATAAAATAGATTTTTCGGGTGTATTTAATAACTCTAATATATTCGGATTATTAAGCAGCAATAACTCCATAAAACGACCAAATTCGTAATAAACAATATCGTTTGTTGGGTTGCTAACTTGCGGTGTATAATCAAGTCCGTAATAATCTTCTTTTGGCAATAAAAAAACACCCTTTATATCCGTGTCAGATGTTGGGGTTTCAAGGCCGTAAGCACGACTACCACTGATACATTCAAGAATTATTAATCCTCTATTTTTTAATTCATCAATTGACATAACGTTACAGTGTTTTTAAAAAGAAAGTATTTAAGTCTTCAATATTCCCCTTTGAGGTTGGTAAATTTTGTCTTTTTTCATCTGATAACACGATACAGTCTTCAATAAAAGATAACAATTCCTTTTCTCCGTTGTGGTAGTAACTTTCGCTAATTGTAGCCTTTAATTCAATTAATTCTTTGATACGTTTTGTAATAGAATTTGGCAGATTTAAACCATTTATCATTCTCGTAAATTCAATTGGAGGCATCTGTTCTTTTTCTATAATCCACTTACAAGCTGTAGCAGAACGTAAAGCGTAAAAGAACTTCTTTAATTTATACTCTTCATTTTCTTTAAGCTCTTCTGTGAATTTTTTTGTCATACTTAAATAATGATGAATTGTTGAAATTCGAGAATATTGATTTTGCGCCACGAATTTAATATCATTTAAAAACTCTTTATCGCATTTGTAAATGATTGGCGATTGTATTCTTTCTAATAATGCAGCATTTGATTTTTGTAGCAATTTAAGTGACTTTTTTAAATCCCAACCTGTTATGTCTATTTCATTGTTTTCAAACATCAAATCAATACTGTCTTTCTTCTCGTTTAGCGATAAGTACCAATTTTTTTTATGTTTGTATATAATTCTTATATCAAAATCACTATCAGGAGAAGGAAATCCCCACGCTCTGGACCCCGTTTCACAAGCCAACAAAATTTTGATATCTTTTTCTTCTTCTATTTTCGTTAAATATTGGTTTATTTTATCTTTCATATTCTTAATTATGAGTTCTTTTGTATGAATGGCAATAAACTAATAAATCCTCAAACGAAAAACTTTTCGGTTTGAGGATATAATACTAATAAGAATATCTAAAAAGTAAATTCTTTTTTATCACCCTATTTATTCCACTGCATATTCGCAGTGAACGAAATATCGCCAGAAGAAACTTCTAGTGTATCTCTAAACTTATCTGAAGCAGACTCTAAAAATGGTCTAATTTCTACAGAATCCATTAATTCATAATGCGGATTAGTAGTTGGGTTATCGATTTCATAAAAATATGCCCAAAACACTTTTCCATCCCATTCAGAAAGTACTAGAGGGCTTACCAAAGTTTTTGTTTTGTTTACATTCCCGGGGTTTATAGTGGGATAATAAGAATTAGAAACATCTGAATATCCTCCTTCTGCTCTAAATTTTACGAATAAATCTGGTCTTGTGTTATCATTATCTAAGTCATCACCATTTCCTGAATCCCAAAATGCTCCATTAGAATTATATTCTGGAACTGTTTTAATGTCAATACTAGACAATGTTACACTCTTGTAAAGTTCACAAGAACCATTATCCTTTTTCTTTTTTTTGTTATAATTATAAGCCTTTGGATTTGTACACCCTTTTTTACAAGAATTAAATCCAGTTGCAATGGCTAATGACGCTAATATAAAAATAGTTTTTTTCATGAAAAATCTGTATTGTTCTTAATAATTTAAATGCAAAAGTAATTAAAAATTAAGAATAAAAAACAAAAACTTTATTTAATCGAATTTAAGGCCTGTTCAACATCCCAAATTATATCTTCGTGGTTTTCTACTCCTATAGAAATACGAACTAGTTTTTCGGTTATAAAATTAGCTTTCTTATCTTCTGCTGAAACATCTATATGCGTCATTGTTGCAGGGTGTTGCGCTAAACTCTCAGTACTCCCTAAACTCACAGCTAATTTTATCAATTTTAAGTTATTTAAAAATTTAAAAGCTTCTTTTTCTCCTCCTTTGATATCAAAAGCAATCATAGCTCCAGGGCTACTGTATTGTTTTTTGTAAATCGCATAATTTACTTCATCTTCTTTAGGAATAAAACCTAAATAATAGACCTTTTCTACCAATTCATGATGTTGTAAAAACGCAGCAACTTTAGCTGCATTTCGAGCCTGTGTTTCCATTCTTGGTTTAAGCGTTTCTAGACTTCTCATAAGTAACCAGCCCGTCCATGGACTCGTCATGTTTCCTAAGAATGTTCTTAAACCTTTTATGCGCCCCATCAATTCTTTAGAACCTAAACAAGCTCCTGCTATAATATCGCTATGTCCTCCTATGTATTTTGTGGCAGAATAAAGGACAAAATCTGCTCCATGCGCTATTGGATGTGACCATAAGGGTCCCATGTAAGTATTGTCAACAGCTAATAATGTTTTATTTTCTTCGGTAGAATAGAAATCGGCTATTTCTCTACACATTTCTATATCGATTAATGCGTTGGTCGGGTTTGCTGGTGTTTCAATGTGAATTAAAGCTAATTTATCTTTAAATCCTGATTTTTCGACCAATTCCATAATCTCATCCTTTGATTGTCCAGCTCGAAAACCTAAAATATTTATTCCATATTTGGTGAGTATATTTTTTATAAAAAAGTCTGTCCCTCCATAAACAGGAGAACTATAAAGTAATAAATCGCCAGGACTCAAACATTCTAATAACACGGTTGAAATAGCTGCCATGCCACTTTCAAAAACAGCACAATCTTCGGCTTTATCCCAAAGTGTTAATCTGTTTTCTAATATTTCTAAATCGGGATTGTTTAATCGGCTATAAATTAATCCCATTTCTTCATGCTCTCCTTTATCTCTTAAACCATAAGCTACTTCAAAAAATGCTTTTCCTTCTTCAGCTGTATTGAATACAAAAGTGGAAGTTTGAAATATTGGTGTTTTAATCGCTCCTTGAGATAACTCAGGCTTGTAACCATACGACATCATTAAGCTTTCTGGATGCATGTTTTTGTTTTTCATTTTAGTAGTTTTAGTAGTTAATTTTAGAGTAATAAATTGAGTGTGTTTCTCTTTTTAATTACGTGAAGTGTGTAGCTTGTTTCTAAAGTTAACAAAAAAAGCCGACTTAATTATTAAATTAAGTCGGCTTTTAAATTGATGAACGATAGTTAGAGGTTATAAAGAACCAGTCATGTCTTTTGGATTAACCCATTCGTCATATTCTTCGGAAGTTACATACCCCAATCTTATTGCTTCTTCTCTTAGTGTTGTTCCGTTTTTGTGTGCTGTGTTTGCTATTTCAGCAGCTTTATAATATCCAATTTTTGTATTTAAAGCAGTTACAAGCATTAAAGAATTATTCAATAATTCATCAATTCTTTTTTGGTTTGGCTCTATTCCTTGAGCACAATTAACATCGAAACTAGCACAAGCATCCCCAATTAATTCAGCACTTTGTAGGAAGTTGTAAGCCATCATTGGTTTAAAAACGTTTAGTTCATAATGTCCTTGCATTCCACCAACAGAAATAGCAACATCATTCCCCATAACTTGAGCACTAACCATAGTTAAAGCTTCTGCTTGAGTTGGATTTACTTTTCCTGGCATAATAGAAGAACCTGGTTCATTTGCTGGGATTGAAATTTCACCTATTCCAGAACGAGGACCAGAGGCTAACAAACGAATATCGTTTCCAATTTTATTTAACGAAACAGCAATTTGTTTTAATGCACCATGTGTTTCTACTATAGCATCGTGTGCTGCTAGTGCTTCAAATTTATTTTCGGCAGTTATAAAAGGTAATTTAGTAAATTCTGCAATTTTTTGAGCAACCAAAACGTCATATCCTTTTGGGGTATTTAATCCAGTTCCAACAGCAGTTCCTCCCAAAGCTAGTTCTGAAAGGTGAGCTAATGTATTGTCTAATGCTTTTAATCCGTGATTAAGTTGAGAAACATAACCCGAAAATTCTTGTCCTAAAGTCAAAGGCGTAGCATCCATTAAATGCGTACGTCCAATTTTTACTACACTAGCAAAGTCTTTTGATTTTTTTAATAACGTATCTCTTAATTGTGTAACTCCTGGTATTGTTTTTTCTACAATCATTTTATAACAAGCGATATGCATTCCTGTAGGAAAAGTATCGTTACTCGATTGCGATTTATTTACGTCGTCATTAGCCGCTAAAACTTTTTCTCCTTCTCCCATTTTACCACCAGAAAGAACTTGCGCTCTATTGGCTACCACTTCGTTTACATTCATGTTACTT
>WFNC01000579.1 GCA_015488785.1 Flavobacteriales bacterium
AAGGACTGTTAGCAACAAAAACATAATCACTTAAACTAGGATATTCGGTTGCATAAGCATCTAAAGAAAGCCACCTCCCCAACCTACTGTCATAACATCTAGCACCAAAATCTAAGTGATTTCCTTTCCCTTTAACTTCATCATCCTTCTCCATCCCATTGAATGAGTAACTATACCCCCAAACAAAACTATCTATACTTCTCAACATCTACAAAACAATTTTAGCTACTGTTTTTTCGCCGTTTGAGTTAATTAGTATTGTGTTGTAAATTCCTGCGGCTACTTGTGGTACGTTTATCAAGAATTGATTTATTCCTTTGTTTGTTGTTGTGAGTTCTTGTTGGAAAATGATTTTACCGCTCAAATCTACCATCATAAATCTGTTGGTTGTATTGGTTCTTTCAGTTGTGATTTCGATATGAATGTTGTTTGAACTTGTTGGTGAGAAGATAGAAACAGAGCTGTTTTTATTACACGAATTTACAACTATTAAATCTGAAAATGATTCTGAATCGGTAGCGGCATCTGCAACTAATCTATAATAAGTTCTTTCCAAATATGGATTATTATCTATAAATTGATACTCATTGTTTCCATTATTCGCTGTTGTTGTAGTCCCTATGTTGCTAAATGAATTTCCATCTACACTTTTTTGAACCATATAAGAATTAACAGAAAAATCAGAGGCACTCCAAGATAATTTTACGGTTGCATTATTACATTCTCCTTCAAAATATTCTAATTCGATAGGTAACGGATGTGAATAATCGGTTAACGTCCAAGCTCTGTGAAAATTTGGTCCTGTGGAATTTACATTTTGAACTTTTTTTGCTCCTGCTCCACCTGTTACAGTTCCCCAAATTCCATTAGAACCACTATGACTTGCTTCCCAAAGATTTAAAACGGAATTAAATCGTTGAGCTCCTAAATTGGCTACACTCAATGTGTTTGGAGCTCCAGTTTCAGTATTGTCATCATTAAATCCAAAGTCTATTTTTACAGCTGGTTTTGCTGTATAATTTTCTGCATCAAGAATCCAAAAACGATCGACAACCCAATCTTTATTATTTACAATACCAGTTGAAGACTGAAAATGTGTGACATATCCTGCTCCAGGTGTTCCTGACACTCCTGTTGTTCCTTTTGGCCAAGGTAAATTATTGTCGTCTGATTCATAAGTTGAGAATAATAAATCTCCACTTCCTGTTCCTGCAGTTGTAACTTGCATTACAAGCGGAATTTGTTGTTCTGTTCCTCCTACTCCTGTTGTAAAAGGAACGTTAAAAGCACCTGTTGATGTACCAACCATCCATTTTACATAGTTGTATTCATTTTCTGATATGATATTTGCTCCTGTTGTTCCTAAAGTTACAATTCCGTTTGCATGCGCTTGGTCAACCACCAAATAAACTGGTGTTGCTACAGTTCCTCCGTTTAAAACAATGTAAGGATTATCTTTCAGTACTAACGCATTGTTTTGAGCTCTTAGGCTGAAAAAAAAGGTTAAAAATATGGATATAAATATTATTCTCATTGTGTATTATTGGCTATGAACAAGCAAGTTAATCTATTTTAGGAAAACGAACAAATAATAGCCTTTGGTTTTTTTCAACAAAAAAAGAGTCGTTAAAAATAACGACTCTTTTAAATTTTAAAACCAATGTTTTTTATTACTTCAATCCTAATTTACTTTTCACCAATTGTAAGATATTGTCTTGTGTATTTTTAGCATAAATAATGTTACCAAAACTAACGTCTGTTATGTAATCAAAATTATTTTCTTTTGCTACTTCATCGATTGCTTTTTGCATTTTTTGACGAATTGGAGCGTACAACTCTTCTTTCTTTTTGTTTAATTCTGCATCGGCTCTTTTAGGGAACGATTTAATTTCTTCTTGTGCTTTTAATAGTTCATCTACTTTCTCTTTTTTTATTAAGTTACTCATACTTGAACTATCTCTTTTATATATAGCAACTCCATTCTCGAAGGTTTTTTGTTTATTTTGTAAATAGCCTATAAACTCTCGCTTCATTTTCACTAATGCTGTATCTGCTTCAGCTTTTTCGGGCATTACTTGCCAAAGAGCTGTTGTATTTATATATCCTAATTTAGATTTTGTAGTGTTCGATTTTGCTGATGTTAAGAAAAAAGTTGCAGCAATTGCAGCAACAAAAAAAGTTAATGTTAAAAAATTAGACTTCATAATTTATTATATTTGTAATTTAAATTTATTATTCTGAAAACAAATATCAAATATAATTCCAATATAACCGAAGAAAAGACTCCTTTTTTTAAGAATGAATCCATTTTTTTATTTTTAAATGACAATTTAAGCAAAGAAGGCTATTTTGCTATTGGAGAAAAAGAAGGGTTTGAAGTCCTCGACAGTAACCATTTAAGCTTCGAAAAACTCGACCTTTTTATGGAACAAAAAAATGAATGGAAATTTGGTTTTTTGACTTACGATTTAAAAAATAACATCGAAAAACTTGATTCTAAGAATCATGACAATTTAGACTTTCCCCTACTCTATTTCTTTATTCCTAAAACATTATTAAAATATAAGAATGGTAAATTCTCATTAATCTATGGCGATGAAACTTTAATTGACGATGCGAATCAGTTTATTGAAACTCAAACGATCGATTTAGACTTAGAACTTAAACCGACATTAAATAAAAAAGAATATTTAGCTCATATAAAAACAATTAAAGAAGAAATTAAATTAGGTAATATTTATGAAGCTAATTTTTGCTACGAATTTAACTTAACAGACGAAACTATAAATCCGTTTGCTATTTATCATAATTTAATGCCGTTGACCAATGCTCCTTTTTCTAGTTTTGGGAAATTTAATGACAACTATATTATTAGCGCTAGCCCTGAACGATTTTTAAAAAAAACAGGAAATAAACTTATTTCAGAACCCATAAAAGGAACTTCTAAAAGAGGTAAAAACGCAGCAGAAGACCGATTACTAAAGTTAGATTTAGCAAGTAACGAAAAAGAACGTAGTGAAAATATAATGATTGTAGATTTGATCCGAAATGATTTGTCTCGAATTGCAAAATTTGACAGTGTAAAGGTTGAAGAACTTTGTGAAATTTATAGTTTTGATACAGTGCATCAAATGATTTCTAGAATAACGTGCGAAATTGAAGAAAATGTTTCTTTTTCCGACATTTTAAAAGCAACTTACCCAATGGGTTCTATGACAGGAGCTCCCA
>WFNC01000580.1 GCA_015488785.1 Flavobacteriales bacterium
AAAATCAAGATATTTATAAAACAGAAATTTTACCAAACGGAACTTGGTCAAAACCCGAAAAATTGGGGTCAAATATAAACACGCCTGGTAGAGAAGAATCGGTGCAAATTCATCCCGATGGACAGACGCTTTATTTTTCTTCCAACGGACATACAGGTATGGGAGGTCAAGATTTGTATATGAGTAGAAAAGACGCAACAGGTCGTTGGGGAAGAGCAATTAATCTAGGCTACCCCATCAATACGCATAAGAACGAAAACAGTTTGTTGGTCTCTTCAAAAGGAACGGTAGCGTTATTTTCATCGAACAGAAAAGGCGGTTTTGGAGACATGGATTTATATTCATTTGATATGCCCAAACAATTGCAACCGATAAAAACTACTTTTATGAAAGGATTTGTTTACGATGAAAAAACGAAAGAACCTTTAGCTGCTAAATTTCAACTAATCGATTTACAAACAGGAAAAATATTTAAAGCTGCAATAGCCAATGCTGGAAGTGGCGATTTTATGGTGGCTTTACCCAAAAATAAAGAGTTTGCTTTAATAGCCGAACACGATGGATATTTCTTTTATTCTAAAAACTACTCTCTCGATAAATTAGCTAAAAACGAAAAAGGGTTTCTAATCAATGTGCCAATGAAACCAATGGAAACTGGAGGGACATTTGTCTTGGAAAATATATTTTTCGATGTCAATAAAGCTGATTTAAAGCCTGCATCGATAACGGAATTGAATAAACTAAAAAAGATTTTAGAAGAAAACACAACTATGAAAATAGAGTTAGGCGGACACACCGATAGCGATGGAAATGATGCTAACAATCAAGTTTTATCAGAAAATAGAGCCAAAGCGGTCGTAGATTGGCTCGTCAAAGAAGGTATTTCCAACACTCGTTTATCTTATAAAGGATATGGAGAGACGATGCCATTGGTGGAAAATAATTCACCAGAAAACAAAGCGAAAAATAGAAGAACAGAAGTTAAAATTAAATAAAAGAAAGATGTTTTGGGCGTTCGAGCGGGCTGTCCACTATATCTTTTTTCTGAAAAAGAAAAAAGGATGCCGTTATACTCAAACCGATTAGCTTTTCGGTTTTTTAGGCGATGTTGATTTAATTTATAATAAGGCAAAAAAATGAGTTGTAACTGGTTACTGCGACTTTTTTTAACGCAGTTATGGATTAAATCAACAAGAATAAAATCCGTAAAGCTATTTGGATTGAGTATATCATCCCTAACGCAAAGTTCGAAGAGAATTAGAATTATCAACCCTCTAAAATTAATTCGTTTGAGTATTTTTTTGTATTTTTACGAAAGTAAAACCAATTAAATATTGAAATGCGACTTAAAAAATAAATTTTATTTGGAGTCTTTCATTATTTATTTGGTCTAATTAAATAAAATCATTTTGATTTCAATCTTATTAAACGGTGTTTTATTTGGAGTGCTATTAAGTTTTTTAATAGGGCCTGTTTTTTTTGTGCTGCTAGAAACAAGCATCAAAAAAGGAATGAAAGAAGCTTTATTTATTGATTTAGGAGTGCTGTTGAGCGATATTCTATACCTGATTGCGGCGTATTTCTTTGCACAGAAAATTTTAGAAAGCTTAAGCGAAAACAGCTATATAAAATACATTGCAGCATCTGTTTTTATCTTTATGGGATTAATTTCTATTTTGAAAAAACAAACAAGAGAGTCCAAGAAAGAAGTCGATTTAAATATGTTAGAAACGCCTGCCGAAATGGATAAGGTTATCTTTAAAAAACAAACATATTTAACCTACGTCCTCAAAGGAATTGGTCTAAATGCCATAAATCCTGGAGTCCTGGTGTATTGGATCGCTGCCTGTACAACCGCAACAGAAGAATTACATATACCAGAGCATTTACTCATTTATTACTTTGTAGCGACTTTAGGAACAATGTTTAGTATTGATGTTTTAAAAATATATTACGCCAGTAAACTAAAAAATAAACTAACTCCAAAAGCATTGCATAACATTAGCATAGGAGTAGGATTTATTTTACTCGTTTTTGGAGTAGTTATCGCTTTTAAAGATATTTTTTAATGCTGTTTTATAACATTATTTGAAGTTGAGGTGTGAGAGATAAAATAATTTATATTTACAGTTTGACTTTAATATAGGTAATGCAATTAGATTTTTTTGGAGTTTTTAAAAAAAAATAAAGGGTCAAAAAATCGTAAAGCTATTTGTTTTGAGTATATTATTATTAGAAATACGATAATTAAAATTAAGAAAGATAAACTAATTATAAAACCGAATGGGTAAATTAATCATAGTTCCAACACCTGTTGGGAATTTAGAAGACATCACATTAAGAGCAATTAAAGTGCTAGAAAATTGTGATTTAATTCTTGCAGAAGACACGCGAACATCGGGGAAATTGTTAAAGCATTTAGAAATAAATACGCCAAAACGATCTTATCATTTACACAATGAACACAAAATTGTAGAACAATTAGTCGAAGAATTGGCACACACCGATTTAACATTTGCATTAGTAAGTGATGCGGGAACTCCCGCAATTTCGGATCCAGGTTTCCTGTTGGTAAGAGCTTGTATCGAACACGATATAGAAGTAGAAACATTGCCAGGAGCAACCGCTTTTGTCCCTGCTTTAGTCAATTCTGGATTGCCATGTGATCGGTTTGTTTTCGAAGGTTTTTTACCGCATAAAAAAGGAAGAAAAAAAAGAATAGAAGCTCTAGTAGAAGAAACCAAAACGATGATTTTTTACGAATCTCCATATCGAGTTGTAAAAGCACTTAAAGAATTTTCAGAAGCTTTTGGAGAAGAAAGAAAATGTTCTGTTTCGAGAGAAATAACAAAACTATACGAAGAAACCGTGAGGGGAACACTGACTGAAGTAAGACTTCACTTTGAGAAAAAAGCACCTAAAGGTGAATTTGTAATTGTAGTGGAAGGAAAATAAAATAGAAGCTAATTTTTTATGCTTATCCGCCACTTTCCTAAAAGAAGTATAAAATGTAATTTTGTAAGTAATTTAAATGGCCTTTAAATGGATATGAATATAGAACAAAATGAAAGTTTAGAGAGATTGGCTAGCTCCGCTAGGAGATCCGCCAACCGAACTTAACTTTTATGCGGGTCTATGTTCATATTCATTTTTAGC
>WFNC01000581.1 GCA_015488785.1 Flavobacteriales bacterium
GAAGTGATCTAATCGAAATAAGACCGCAAGGGAGTGCTGAGTTAAGTTTTGGATTAAATATTTCTAAAACTGAAAACCCGATTATACCCGTAAAACAACGAAGAATAACCACCTTTGATTTTGATCAGAAAATTCAAATGAATTTAACCGGAAAGATTGGAGATTTAATGGAAATTGGATTCAATTACAATACCGAAGCCACCTTTGATTTTGACAATAAATTAAAACTAAATTATTCGGGAGAAGAAGACGATATTATTCAAAAAATAGAAGCTGGTAATGTTAGTTTACCGCTAAATAGTTCTTTAATTACTGGTTCTCAAAGTTTATTTGGAATTAAAACGGAACTGAAATTTGGACGTTTAACTACAACAACCGTTTTGTCTCAACAAAAAGGAGAACGAAAAGAAATAGAAGTAGCTGGAGGTGCGCAAGTGAGTGATTTTGAATTATTTGCTGATAACTATGAAGAGAATCGACACTTCTTTTTAAATTATCATTTCTACGATAATTATGACGAGTCATTAAAAACATTACCTGTTGTAACGTCTGGAATTCAAATTCAAAGAATGGAAGTTTGGGTAACCAACAAAACAAACGATTTTGATGAAACGAGAAACATTATCGCATTTACCGATTTAGGAGAAAGTAAAACCAATAACCTAGAAAACCAAACGTGGGGGAATGGTTCGTCAGAATTACCTGATAATAATCATAATGCACTATATTCAAATATACAGTCGAACACAGGAATAAGAAATTACTCTAGTGCGTCAAATATACTTTCGGGGCCTGGCTATGGAATGGCACAAAGTGTTGAATATGAAAAATTACAGAATGCTCGTTTATTAACTAAAAATGAATATACCTATAATTCACTATTGGGTTTTGTCTCCTTAAACCAATCTTTGAATAACGATGAGGTTTTGGCAGTTTCGTATCAATATACTTACAATGGTGAAAATTATCAAGTTGGGGAATTTTCTACCGATGGTGTAGCTGGACAGCAGGCTTTATATTTAAAGTTACTAAAAGCTACAGTTAGAAATCCTAAAAAGAAATTGTGGAATTTGATGATGAAAAATGTCTATTCTTTAGGAGCATATCAAGTCGATCCAGAAAACTTTAGATTAGATATCGTTTACACCAACCCAAGTAATGGTATCGATATTAATTACATTCCAAAACCTCAAGTAGAAACCAAATTATTAACACAATTATTAAGTTTAGATAGATTAGATAAACAAATGCACCCTCATTCCGATGGGGTTTTTGATTTTGTTCCGGTTTCTGCGAGTAATGGAGTTATAAATAACGCAGGTACAATAAATCCTCGAAACGGGAGAGTTTATTTCACTACCGTAAAACCATTTGGAGCAACCTTAGATAAAAGGTTACAAGATGCAGGAGTTTCTCAAGCAGTTAGAAATACAATTGTATTTAATCAACTTTACGATAGTACAGTAACGGCTGCACGTCAAATACCTGAACTCAATCGTTTTAAAATAAAAGGAACTTATCAGTCGTCAGTCAGTTCAGAAATTTCTTTGAATGCTTTGAACATTCCGCAAGGATCTGTAAAAGTTACCGCAGGGGGAAGAGTCTTGCAAGAAGGGACACATTATACAGTAGATTATAACTTGGGGAGAGTTAAAATTTTGGATGATGGAATCTTAAGTTCTGGAACTCCAATAAAAATATCTTTAGAGAGTAACTCTTTATTTAGTATTCAAACGAAGACACTATTAGGAACTCATTTAGATTATAGAATTAATAAAAATGCAAATATTGGAGCAACATTAATGCGTTTGACCGAAAAACCTTTAACTCAAAAAGTAAACATAGGAGACGAACCAATTTCTAATACAATGGTTGGTTTAGACGGTGGATTCAAAAGAGAAGTTCCATTGTTGACAAAATTAGTGGATAAAATTCCTTTAATTAATACAAAAGAAAAATCGACAATTAGTTTTTCTGGAGAAGTAGCAGCTTTAATTCCTGGACATAATAAAGCAATTGGGAAAAACGGAACCTCTTACATCGATGCCTTTGAAGGAAGTCAATCTGCAATTGATGTTCGGTCTTATAACAGTTGGGTGTTAGCTTCTGTTCCGCAAGGTCAGCCTAGCTTATTCCCGGAAGGAAGTGAATATGATAATTTAATTTACGGAAAAAATAGAGCAAGGATAGCTTGGCATGTTGTTGATCCTTTGTTTTTAAATAACAATAACCAAACTCCTGGGTATATAAAAGATAGTCCGATTCAAAAAGATAATAGAACGAGGCAAGTCTTAGTGACGGAAGTTTTTCCAAATCAGCAATTAGGAACAGGACAATTGACGAATATACCTGTTTTAGATTTGAATTATTACCCTACAGAAAGAGGTCCTTATAATTACGATGCACTTTCGACTGCTATTTCATCTGGAGCTAATCCAAGTACAGGAGGTTTATTAAATCCAAGTACACGTTGGGGTGGGATAATGAGGCCATTAACGACAAATGATTTTGAGGCGGCTAATGTTGAGTTTATTCAATTTTGGGTAATGGATCCATTTAGTAATACAACTTCGAATAGCGAAGGAGAACCTGCTACCAATGAAGATTCTCCTAATACTACAGGAGGAGATTTATATTTTAACTTAGGTAATGTTTCGGAGGATATTCTTAGAGATGGACAAAAATCTTTTGAGAATGGATTGCCTGCAGATGGAGTCTATGATCCTCAAACATTAACAACTACAGCTTGGGGAAGAGTACCTACTACACAAGTTATTGTAAATGCTTTTGACAATGACCCCGTAAATAGAGTAAATCAAGATGTTGGATTGGATGGTTTAATTAGTAGTGACGAAACGAGTTATTTCGCCGACTATTTGAACGATATCAGTAGTGTGGTAACAAATGCTGCTGCAATTCAACAAATACAAGAGGATCCATCTTCAGATAATTACAACTACTTCTTGGATGATGATTTTGATGCAAGCCAGGCAGACATCTTAGAACGTTATAAAAAATACAATAATCCAGAAGGAAATTCACCTTCTTCTGAAACTTCCGCTTCATTAAATTCAGCAGGTTATCCAACTTCAGCTACAACACTCCCAAATGTAGAGGATATAAATAGAGATAATAACTTAAACGAAACGGAAAGTTATTTTCAATATAGGGTAAGTATGCGTCCTCAAGATATGGTTGTTGGTAAGAATTTTATTACGGATAGAATTTTGGCAAATGATAACAATAGTGGAAAACAAGTTTACTGGTATCAATTTAGAATTCCGATAAATGAATACGATAAAAAAATAAATGGAATTCAAGATTTTAGATCAATTCGTTTCATGAGGATGTTTATGAAAGGATGGTCGGAAGAAGCTGTTTTACGTTTTGCTCGTTTAGATTTAATAAGAGGACAATGGAGAAGTTATGCGGGGAACGAATTGGCTCCTGGTGAATATATTCAAGGAGAAGAATCTGGTACCTCTTTTGTAATTAATGCCGTTAATATTGAACAAAATGGGAGTAGAGAACCGATTCACTATGTTTTACCCGATGGTATTCAACGACAAGTCAATTATCAAACAGCAAATTTAGCCCAGCTAAACGAACAGTCTTTAGTGTTAGATGTTTGTGGATTAAAAGATGGAGATGCTCGTGCAGCGTATAAAAATGTGAAATTTGATGTGCGTAATTACAATAAAATAGAAATGTATGTTCACGGAGAAAAAAACAAACTCCTAGATGATGTTGCAGATGGAGATGTTACTGTTTATATTCGTTTAGGTACAGATTTTAAGAATAATTATTATGAATATGAAATGCCGCTAAAAATGAGCCCGTGGGGAGAGCACGCTCCTAGTTCTGTTTGGCCTGAAGAAAATAATATTGTAATGGATTTAAAAGCGATTAAACAAGTAAAGAAAGATAGAAATGCAATCAATTTTTCTACTTTTACACGCTATACTAAAAAAGATCCAAATGATCCAACTCGAAATATTACGGTAAAAGGAAATCCTAATTTACAAAATTTAAAAACGATAATGATAGGAGTTAGAAATCCTAAAAAAGATGCTGAAAATAGCTTATCTTCAAACGATGATGGATTAGAAAAATGTGTTGAAGTTTGGGTAAATGAATTAAGATTGACTGATTTTAACCAACATGGAGGTTGGGCTACTATCGGGCGATTAAATGCGCAATTAGCAGATTTTGCAAATGTGTCTTTATCTGGTAATTATTCAACACCTTACTTTGGAAGTATAGAACAAAAAGTTGGAGAGCGACAACAAGAATATGTTTATGGTGTAGATGCTTCTACAACGGTTCAGTTAGGACAATTTTTTGGAAATAGATTAGGTTTACAGTTGCCAATGTATTTAGGGTACTCAAACAATACAATAAAGCCGCTTTACGACCCCTTGAATCCTGATTTGAATTTTGAAAAGAATCCTGAAGAGTCGGACGAAGATTGGAAAAAACGTTTTAGAAAAGGAAGTAATATTACAGAACGAAAATCATTAAACTTTACCAATGTAAGGATTGATCCAAAACCAAGTAAAGTTCCAAAGGGAGGAGGAAAATCTACCGCTCCTCCAAAACCAAAGAAACCACATTTTTATGACGTGAAGAATGTTTCGGTTTCTTATTCTTACAGCGAGATTACGCATGTAGATATTAACACTCAATTGGATCGGAAATTAAATTATTTGGGAAGTTTAACTTATGGGTTTAGTAATTCTCCAAAGGCATGGGAACCTTTTAAACGTAAAAAAGCTTTTAGAAAATCAAAATGGTTGCGTCCTATAAAAGACTTTAACCTTTATTTCTCGCCTAAAAAAATAGGGTTTACAACGACAATGAATCGTACCTATAGTGAGTATGAATTGCGTTCGAATATACCAGGAGGACTTACCGTTCCTAACTACACAAAAACATTTAATTGGGACAGAGATTATGATTTTAAATATGATTTAACAAAAAGTTTAAAATTTGATTTTAAAGCCAAGAACAGAGCATTTGTAAATGATCCTTACGGTAAAGTCGATTATGGCGCGTTTGGATATAATAGTGAAACTGCTCAAGATTCTGTTAATAATAGTTTAGTTCATGGGGGAGAAACAATGAATTATGGACATTCAATGAATGTCTCTTATAAATGGCCTTTAAAGAAATTTCCAATTACAGATTGGATGTCTCTAAATACAAGATATACCGCCAACTTCGATTGGACACAAGCTCCCCTAGCTTTTACTGCTGTAGGAAACGTAGTTCAAAATTCACGTGTGATACAATGGAATGGGAAATTGAATATGACTAAATTGTATAACAAAGTTCCTTATCTTAAAAAAGTAAATCAAAAAAGAAGAAGACCTACATCTAGAAAAACGCCTAAGAAAAAACCAGAAGAAGTTGATCCAAAGGATAAAGGAAAGAAAGATAAAAAGAAAAAAGATAACGATTCTGGTATTAAAATAGGAAAGGAATTAGCTAAAATAATCATGTCGCTTAAAAATGTATCAGGAACTTATTCTACCAATGACGGAATATTATTACCAGGTTTTGATAAGAGAACATATATGTTAGGTTTTGATAAGAGCTTCAAAGGGCAATCATTGGAGTTTGTTACAGGTGGATTTCAAGAAATGGATGTATTTGGAAATGCTACAGGTTATGATTATGCACAAACTGCATATAATAGTGGATGGCTAGTTGATTCATCTAAATTTAAATTAATTAATACACAGTATGCTGTTACGCATACTGAAAAGTTAAACTTAAAAGCGACATTAAAACCGATAAAAGGGTTACGTGTCGATTTAACAGCAAATTACAATGTA
>WFNC01000582.1 GCA_015488785.1 Flavobacteriales bacterium
ATTATAATACTGAAGTTTTTCATTTAAGTCTTATAGAATATGATTATCTACTAAATCAAAGTTAACTGATTTTATTTGAATTATATATATTATTAAAGGCTATATTTACTCAAAACAAACTACAATTAATACGCGATAAAGCTCAAAATAACCAGCTAAGTAAGGCAATACAGAGAGGGATGATAATTTAAATTTATTCTATCTCTGTAATAGTAACTTGACCTAGTGATTCTGGCGATATTTCATTAGAATAACGATTGCAATGGCTTACAATATTAGGGAAGGCTAACTTCACAGCTAATTAATTTACATAAAAAAAGCCATTACTAAAAAAGTAATGGCTTTTAAAAAATTTAATTGACTTCGGGGTTTAGTGTTTAACTGGTCCTGAAGCTGGTTTGATTGGTGTAGCTGCATTGTCTGGAGCTAACACTTGACCTTTAATTCTAATGATTTTTGTTGGAGAGTTTACTGCATTTGACTGTATTGTTACAGATTTGTTAATTGCTCCAATTCTTTTTGTATCATACTTAACTTTGATTACTCCTGTTGCTCCTGGAGCAATTGGTTCTCTTGGCCAAGTTGGTACTGTACAACCACAAGATCCTCTAGAGTTAGAGATTAATAATGGTTCTGTTCCTGTGTTTTTGAAAACAAATTCACATTCTCCGTTAGCGTGTTGCTTGATTTTACCGTAATCGTGTGTTTCTTTTTCAAATGTAATTTCTGCTCCTCCTACAACTGCTGGAGTTGCTGTTTGTGCCTTTACTGTAAATAATACAGCTGCTAAAAATAGCATTCCTAATGATAATAAAGCCTTTTTCATAATGTTTTAATGTTTTTGGTTTGTACTGTTTACAAATATATAAATGTTTTTCGAAGTAAAAAAGCCTTTAACAATTCATTAACAGCAATTGTGATAAATTAATAATTATTTTGTTTCAATTTCTTTAAGGCAATTTATATGCCATGTTTTACTTTCCTTGGTAAACTGGTTTTCTTTTTTCGAAAAAAGCGGTTAGGCTTTCTTTGTGATCAGCTGTTTTTGCTGCTATTGCTTGCAAGTCTTTTTCTAAGTTTAGTTGTTCGGCTAAACTATTGGTAAAGCTTTCGTTTAGTGCTTTTTTTGTTAATGCTAATCCTACTGTTGGTCTTGTTGCTAATTTTGCGGCAAATTCGAAGGCTTTGTTCTCAAGGTCTTCATCGGCTACTACTTTGTATATCATTCCTAAATCTACGGCTTCTTGTGCTGTTACTTTGTTCCCTAAGAACATCATTGCGGTTGCTCTTTGCATTCCGACTAGTCTTGGTAGGGTAAATGTTCCTCCACTGTCTGGTACTAGACCTATGTTGCTAAAGGATTGTATAAAAGTTGACGATTCTGATGCGAAGGTAATGTCACAAATTAGAGCTAGATTAGCTCCTGCTCCTGCAGCGATTCCGTTTACTGCTCCTATTACTGGTTTTTCTAATGCTCTGATGAGTGTTACAATTGGATTGTAGGTGTGATCGACTATTTCTTCTATTGATGGACCTCCTTTTCTTGTTGCTTCTTCGAGGTCTTGTCCTGCGCAAAACCCTCTCCCACTTCCTGTAAAAACGACAGCTCTTATGCTTGGTTCTTTGCATTTATTTAATGCCGAAATGACATCGTCTGCCATTTCGAAATTGAAGCTATTGAGCACTTTTTGTCGATTTAAAGTGATTACTGCTACGTTTTCTTTTATTTCAAATTTTATGTTTTCGTACATTATATATGTGTTTGTTTTTTTGTTTTCTGTGAGGGGTAGTAGCTTTGTTTGAGCTCTTTTTTGTTTTTTTTCCTTTTGAAAAACAAAAAAAGCGAGTGCGGATGACCCGACCCCGATTTTTTTGAGGGGGCACAGCCAAATTATTATTCTAAATTTTTACTCCTATTACTAATACGTCGTCCATTTGAGGTTCGTTTCTTTTCCATGTTTCGAAGAAAACATCTATTTCATTTCCTTGCTGTTCGAATGGCATTAGGCTTACTTGGTCTAGTAATTCGTTTAATACTGCTATTTTCATTTTACGTCCTCTACTGCCTCCAAATTGATCGGGATATCCGTCGCTGAACATATAAAGGGTATCGTTTTCTTCTAATTGGAATGTTTTTGCCTCGAAGACTTTGGGTACGTGTGAAATACCTCCGACTGAAAATCGACTTCCTTTTAAAATGTTTCGAACTCCATCTCGATAGATGTAAATAGGTCTCATGGCTCCTGCGTAGGAGAGTATATTGGTTCTAGAATCGAAAACGCAAACGCCTAAATCCATTCCATCTTTATTGGATTCGTAATCGTCTTTTTGCTTTAATACGTTGACTAAGCCTTTGTCTATTTCGTCTAAAATAACGCCTGGGTCTCTCAGGTTTTTTACGGTACAGGTCTCCCTTAGTAAGATACGTCCTATCATACTCATAAATCCTCCTGGTACTCCGTGTCCTGTACAATCGGCAAAGACGATGATTTTTTTTCCGAAGTATTCTGCTATCCAATAAAAATCGCCACTTACGATATCTCTGGGTTTGAAAATGATAAAGTTTTGCGGAAATAACTCGTTGACTAATTCTTCTTCTGGTAATATTGCGGATTGTATTCTTTGAGCATAGTTGATACTATCGGTTAGATCTTTATTGATCTCTTCCATTTTTTCTTTTTGCTCTACTAATTCTGATGTTCTTAAATCTAATTGTGTTGATAAATCTTTTAAATAATTAAGGTGCTTTTGTTCTCTATATTTCATACTCGCTCCCATTATCAGTCCTGCAAGAATAAATAGAAGCGGATAAAACCACCATTTTTTGTAAAAAGGTGTTCGTATTTTGAAATGAATAGCAACTTGGTTTCCTTCTACTCCATCGGCATTGTAAGATTTGACTTTAAATGTATAATCACCTTCTCGTACTTTGGTGTATTTCATCTTGTTTTCTGCTGATAATTTAGACCAGCTGTTGTCGTAGCCTTCGAGGATGTAACTATAAAGTAATCCTTCTGTGTTTTTTAGACTGATGCCTTTAAATATAAATTCAAAATTATGTTCTCCCGATGGTAGGTTTATTTCTTCTGATAATGGCACCTGTTCGTCATTGATTATAACTTGAGTTAACGTTGTTATTGGTGGGGTTATATTTTTAATTGCTTCTTTGGAATTGTATTTTATAACTCCATTTTGCGTTCCAAACCATACTTCATTGTTGACTTGATCGATTGAAGATTTACAAAAACGAGCGTCGAGTCCGTAAGAATATCCCAGTTTTTCGACTTTCATTGTATTTAAGTCTATACTACTAATGCCGCTTTCGTGACTAATCCAAATTTTATTTTTATCGTCTAGTACTATTCCATAGCATCGATTATTGAACAAGCCTTCTTCTACTCCAAAGTGCAATATTGACGTATCGGTAAAACAAAAAACACCTTCTTCTGAACTCACCCAAACGTTGTTTTTTTTGTCTTCAAAGATTTTAGTTACATTGACCAATAGATATTCTTCGTCATTGGCACCTTGATACGATTTTTTAATGATTTTACCATCTTCTATTATATTTAAAAAAGCGCTACTGGTTCCTATATAAACTTTCCCTTGATTAATATAGAGACTCTTGATTTCGTTGTGCGCTAATCCATCTCCCATGCTATATCGATTCATTTCCTGGGTCTGAATATTGACTTGATAGGCTCCATTTGCTGTACCAATCCAAACGTCATTGCCGTCAGTAGCTATTGAGGTTATACTCTTAGACAAAACATCGTCTGATAAAGGAAAATTGGAAAATTTATTTTGTTCTTTATATTTATAATAAAACCCATGAGATTTTGTTCCTAATATTAATAAAGAGTCTTTTAGTAAGAGGAAACAAGTTATTTCGTCATTTGGTAAATCATGATCAGCTACAGTATATTCAAACTTTAGTTTGGCATATTGCTTATCATAACAACGGATGACTCCTATTCCTGCTGTCCAAATCTCCGTTTTTTCGGCAAGTAAATAGGAAACTTTATTGTCTCGTAATTTTTCTCTAAAATAAAATGTGAATAGATTATTTACCTTAGAATAAAGTCCATCTCCTATTGTTCCAACCCAAAGGACTCCTTCTCTATCGACAAAAGAAACCGAAATTGAGTTGTAGTCACTTAAACCATTATCGCTTTTATAATTTTCTGAAACAAAACAATTGTTGTTTGTTAATATCGACCTGAATAATCCTTGATCTGTGCTAATCCAAAGTCTTCCTGCGCTGATTGAGATATCATTGATTGCTAAATCTTCTTCTAAGTTTGAGATTTTAACTTTTGTCGAGACGTATATTTCTTCTTTTTTTTCAACAATGTACATTCCTGAGACTCTTGTTGCTATTAACAGGTTTCCGTTGTCTAAATTAATCACTTTGACAACCTCATCCTCTATCGAACCAATATTCTGGATTTTGCTTAGTATCTTTCCGTCTTCTGAATCTATAATTTTATAAATTTCTAATTGGTCATCTACTCCTATAAAGACTAAATCATTTTCATCGATAAAGATTGACGATATGTTTCTGTTGTCGAACTTTTCGGAAAAAAAAGTAATTTTTTTGTCAACTTCTCTGACAAAAACTCCAAATGATTGACTTGAAAACCAAATATTGCCTTTAGAATCTTCTTGAATTCCATTAATCATGGAATTAATTCCATCACCAGGGTGAATCAATTCGAATTTATTATCGACATATTTAGAAATACCACCTTGTATGTGTCCAAACCAAATATTTCCTTTTGAATCTTTTAAACTAGCGCTAATATAATTGTCGGCTAATCCATCTTCTTTTGTTTTGATTCTAAATTTTTCTCCGTCATAAAAACCAACTCCTTCTCCTGTTCCTACAACTAAATATCCACTCTCATCTTGATTAATTGTATAAATAAATTTATCGCTTAAGCCTTCTTCATCACTATAAAGTTTAAATTTATATTCCTGAGAATAGGCACTAAATAAACCTATCCACAACATTGCAAACGCTAAAACTCCTCTCATCTATCTTCTTCCTTTAGGTTTCACTTTTAAATTACCTTTGAATTTAGGCACACCTCCAATTGGCACGGTATAAAAAGGCATAAATTCTCCGTAGTTATTTTTTATTATAAAAACAACATTGTTATTGTCTAATGAATTTTCTTTTCTTTTTTGAAATTGTATATCTAGTGAAGTTCCTTTTTCGGATGGTTTAATAAAATATTCGCTTGTAACGGTTTTGTTATCGCCTGAAACTGTTAATCTTTTTGCCATGGTTGCGACAGAATACAATTTAATATTCCCATCATTGTCCCAGTCAAAATTTGTTTGTTTAATCGAGATGACTTTATCATCGACGTATGGATAAATATGCGACACTTGTTTTGGGTCGGCATGTAATCTAAAGGTGTATGAAAATGTAAATGCATTTCCGCCGTCTATCGGTGTGTTTTTAGTTCTAGAAGTACTTAAAAAATAGCGATAGAGGTTTCCGTCGTTTCCTTCTATTCCTTCTGCTATGATTTTGAAAACATTTCCATAGTAACGAGGAGCATCTTCTCCTTGAGCTGGGTTAAAAGGGCCAAAGGTGTACCATTTACCATCGTAAGTTGGTTTAATTCCAAATGTTTTAGAAGCGAGTAAGTTTCCGTACTTTCCGCCTTTTTCTTCTCTTTTAGTAATACAACCAACTCCTCCATAGACTGAAAATTTTGTTTTCGTATTTGCACTACCAATCAATTCATCATTTTCTCCGTTGACTTCGGGATCGAAAACTCTGATATAAAATGCTCTTTTATAATCTTTGGGAATCGAGAAGAAAAATGTTTGTTTAAAATCATTGTCTCCATACGAGGCTTTTGCTTTGTTTCCAAAAGTTACTAAAAAAGGAATATTTTCTTTAGAAGCAGGAACTGGTTGAGCAAAACAAATACTATTTGCTAGACTTAATATTAATACTACAATAAAATTTTTCATTCTTATTTTATTTATATACTATACGCTCAATTCCTATTACTGATTTTGGATCTTTCTTATCCCAAATCACCAATTTAACATTAATTTCTGATTTTTCTTTGAATTTTAACACTAATTCTTTTTCAAAGATATAATCACCCTCTACTATCCAGTAGAAATCAGAGTAAGTATTTGTTGTCCATTTTTTATTAATAAACACTCGAACAACACCTGGCTCTATGTCTTCTAAGTCGATAACAGGTTTATTCATAGCATCTATAACTATATCATACTCAGATACTTTTTCAAATATAGTGCCAGTATTTTTATCTGTAATAGACATCGACACGTGATAAGTTCCAATATCTTTATAACAGTAATCAACATAGGGACCATGTCCTTTATTTCCATCCCCTAAATCCCAAACAAATAATAAAGTATCAGTCTCTTTCATTTCTGTTTCTTCCATTTCATAACAGAAATATAACTCTTGTTGATAATAAGATTCTACCGATGGAACTTCATTTTTAAAATAATAAATTCCATCTGTTTTTTTCTTTCTATTGGATGAAAAATAACCGCTTAAATGATCTTCGTTTTCTACATACCCAAAATCATCATATTTTGAATTAATTGGTTCTTCTAGTAGAACTGGTTTTAACCATTTTCCTTCTTCTAGTCTAGTTTTATAAACATCTAAACCTCCAATACCTCCTTTTCTATCGGATGCAAAAAACAATGTATTTCCTGCAAAGCGAGGAGAGGTTTCCATTTCTTCTGTATTAACATTCACTCCTAAATTCTGAGGAATTCCCCATTTATTATTTTTTCGCTTACAGAAATATAAATCGGACATTCCTTCGCCTGCTATATTATCAGAACTAAAGACTAAATACTTTCCATTACCACTAACTGTTGGATGAGCTACATTAAATCTTTTATCATTGTAAATAAATGGTTTCACAATTTGATTTCCAACACCTTCAGTTTGCTCCAAAATGTATATTCCAAAATTACCTACTCTGTTTTTTTTTGTTTTTGTTCTAGAATTACTCGAAAAATAGATTTTATTCTCATAAAAACAATTTGAGGTTTCATTAAATATTCCATTGATTGAATCTGACAAAGGAATTATTTTAGCTTTAACTTTATTCTCTTCTTTTATTTCTACTTTAAAAAGGTCATAAAAATAACTGCCATCGTCTGTTTGAATTGTTTTTAAAGTATTTCTCTTTTTGTTTGATGAAAAATAAAGGAAACCGTCTTTTACAAAAGGAGCAAAAGAACTTTCTTCAAAATCGGTTACATTTACTTTTTGAACTGTTATATTTTGAGCTACGGAAACAGTTGAAATTAACGCAAATAAAATAACGAAAGACAAAATGTTCTTACCTTTTTTAAAAACGAGGTGACGAAGATCTATATTGTTTAATAAAATCATATTTTAATGTTAGTTCATGAGAACCAGAAGTAAATTTTCTAAGTCTCCCAGCAATATAATCATAATAATACATGACTAGCAATTGTTTGGTAGGTTTAAAGCCTACGCCTGCAATTATACTGCCATTTGTTCTAAATCCCAAACTAAAAGAGATTTGTTTTTGATATGACATCTGTAATGATAATTCTGCTTGCGAGATTAACATGTAGTTCGCTTTTAATAATAAACCTGGTAAAAAGACCCACTCTCTATTTAACTTTTTTTTGTATTGAGCATAGGCTAATATATTTCCAAATTTGTCTTGTTTGATTAAATCGTTTATTGACAATCCGATAACCATTTTTTTATCATACAACATTGCTCCTGCTCCAATTTTAACTTTATTAGAACTTCCAAATTCTTTCGAAAAAGTTTGGTCGGACTTATCTATTAAATCTATTTCAGAAATATTATACATTATATTTTCTAATCCAAAGTTAACACCAAACGAAAGCTTCATTTTTCGACTTATTCTAGTTCTATAAGCATAATTGAATTGAAGTCCATTGGTTGTTGTTACTCCAATTTTATCTCTATAGTAGATCCCTCCTAATCCATGCCTTTGATTACTCATTGGGCTATCGAAAGCTAACATTTGAGTAGATGGAGCTCCATTTATTTTAACCCATTGTTTTCTTAAGCCAGTATATCCAACCAGGTGTTCATTCATTCCTGCCGCAGCTGGATTATAGAACTGGTTAGACTTAAAATATCCATTCATTAAAGGAATGTACTGTCCAAAACTGTTGTTAACAAGTAAAATAAATAGCGATATGTAGATAATTTTATTCATTTATCTTCTCAACTCAATATAGCCTGTTAATTCTTTTCCTCTAATGTAGAGGATATAAAAATAGGTGTCCGCTACCATATCTTTTCCTTTGTACGTTCCATCCCAATACTCTCCCACATCATTGGTATAAAATATTTTTTCTCCCCATCGATCAATTATTGTAAGTTCAGCTTCTGATTGTAAATCGAAGCCTACAATGTAAAACAAATCATTAATTCCATCTCCGTTTGGTGTAAAGGCATTGGGTATCTGTAAATAATCATAAAAAATTCGAACTAAATCAACTGAAACGGGACATAATCCATTTTCAACGGTCCATTCAAATGTATTTAACCCTAAATTTAAATTTGTTACCATTGTATTTTCTAATAATGAATCTTCTATGGTCCCATCTGAAGAAACAATTGTCCAATATCCAATACCAGAATTTAAAGCTCCATTCAGTTCGACTTCATTTTCTTCTACCGTTTGATCGTAACCTGCATCTGAAATTGGTTGTTCATAAAAAACGACTTCAACTGTATCTGTTTTTAAGCATTGATTTTTTTCAACTTGCCATACAAAATTATATATTCCTGAAGCTCCTACTGTAACAACACTATTGGAGTCCGTTAATGATTGGTAGCTTTCCGTGTATTGTTGCAACCAACTTTGAGAAGTTCCCGAGACTAAATTTGCACCTAATTGGAACGAAAGTCCACATAAAGAATCATCAGCTCCTGCCTGAGCTACAAAATCATAAACTTCTATTTGGTGAACCACCGTATCGCTACAACTAGTTCCACCTACTATGTATAAAACTTCATTAGTTCCTACAACTGAAGGACTTGCTAAAAAACTATCTACTACAATTCCGTTTCCTACCCAAAGTCCATTCAAACTAGCATCTACATACTGACTTAAATCTATGAGTCCTGCATCGCTACACACACCATCCAAAACCCCTGTAAATTCTCCAGCATCTGTGACGTTATTAACTGTTACCGTAAAGTTACAAGTAGCTATATTCCCATAAATATCTTGTATTTGAAATGCTTGATTTGTAATACCTATTGGATAGTTGTCTCCTGAACTAAAACCTGAAATATCAATTTGATTTGCTGAAGGAGTAAACAGCGTGCAGTTATCTCCTACATAAGGACTTGAATATGAATAATTAGCTGTACATGAAGAAATATCAGCATCTAAAATAGTATCGGTTGGACAAACAATAGTTGGAGCTATAGTATCTAGAACAGCATAATTAACTCGACAAACTGAAAAATTACCAGATGAATCAATAGCTGTAAATTCACGATAATAAGAATTACTAGGACCCTGAAAATTCCCAGATTGAGTACCATAGCTTTGGAAAACTCGTGCCCCGCAATTGTCTGTAGCGTTTAGACTAGAGAAACTAATTTCAGCTTGACAATCGCTATCAGAAGTATAATATTTGACTGTGTCATTTATACTTGGGCAGATTGTAAAAACAGGTGCGATTGTATCTTTCACAATCACATTGAAAGAACAAGTTGACTGATTATTATGTATATCTGTAGCTGTAATAATTATAGGTGTGGTATCTAAGGGAAATAAACTATTGTTTACTAATCCAGTTGTTAGAACTTCTGTTAAAATACCACAAGCATCAGTTGCGAAAATAGTTCCATAATCTACCGTTTCACTACAAGAGTTTGTTCCAGAATAAACGACAACATCACTTGAAGGGCACCCCGAAAAACTAGGAGGAGTATTATCAACAACTGTTACCGTAAAGCGGCACGTATCATTTGGATTATAGCCGTCAGAAACAACAAATTCTTGTAAGGTTGTTCCGACAGGAAATTCATCTCCGCTAACATAGCCTGTTCCATCAGATTGAGTAACGATATTAGATCCACAGTCTGTCGAATTTACGGGAGTTGTATATAAATATGTAGCTCCACAATTCGACCCTGAAGTAGTAATCGTATAATCTGTTGGACAAGATGTAAACTGAGGAGGTAAACCTGCTACTATCGTTAAATCAAAAGTATCAGTACATCCTGTTAAATCTGCATATACAATACTATAACTTCCTCCTTGGCTTTGAAATGGATCTACAAGACCTGATGTTGAATTTAAATTCAATGTATTTCCTCCTAAATAAGAAAAACTACCACCTACTGGAGTATATACAGGAGACATCATAGCTGCTTCACTACAACTGTTATTTGTACTGTAAGTTAAGCTTGTTGAGCATTGAAATTCTAAAAAGCTCAAAAAACCTGATTCTCCACCTACATTTGCCATTTGAATATCACTATCTAAATTTGCTCCTCCTCCATATTGACCACCGACATAAATATCTCTATCAAGAGTTGAAATAGAATTGACAAAATTATTCGCATTTCCAAAAATATGTTTACGACCTATATAGCCAAATGTTACAGGTTTGTAATAAGCAACAAAACCATCTGCTTGACCGGCAGAAGTCAGCGTTTCTGAACTTTGATTATTAAATAATATACTACCAGTAGTAAAACCTCCAGCAACTAGATAATCACTTGAAAAATCTAAAGTTTTAACCATAGAACGAGGAGCAGACGACATATTTTGTTCAATAATATTCCTGATATAATTCCCATTCAAATCATGCTCAGAGATAAACATCGTTAATCCACTTGTTGTAGAAAAGAGCGGACTTCCGTCAAAAGAAGCGTTATTACCGATTCCTCCTCCAATATAGATTTTGTTATTATTTATGACAATATCTCCAAGTTGATCTTCATTGGGACTACTTATAGACTTTAACCAAAAAGGAGTACCTGTTAAAGCATTCAACTTAGAATAATAAATACTATTCATTGAACTAGAAGAATTCGCTAAAGTTCCCTGATTAGCTAAGCTATTGCTACCTAAGTCAATCTCTATATCCAATTGATTTTTATAAGTCCCCGAAAAATAAACATTACTTCCATCATTGGAAATAGCCAATCCTTCCTGCGAATCATTTTGAGCGTAGCCTCTCCAAATTCGAGCCCCGACAGTTTTATCTCTAGCGATTATAAATAAATGTTTATTCGAATTACCTGGATCTATGTCTGTTCCTCCTCCAAGTTCAAAATTATATCCTGGATTGCTACTTGATTTAAAAAAGCCGGTATAGACAATTCTATCCATTCCTTGTATCACAGTAACATCTGTTGCAATATCGGTCTTTCGGCTTCCATCAACTTGACTCCATTGGAAATTACCATTAAAATTATATTTTACAGCAATTATATCTTTTTCTCTTCCTCCGTCACTCCAGTTCCCGTGAGAGACGTAATTTCCTTGAGCATCTCCAAACTTTAAATCATTATTACTCATAAAAAAGCCGCTGTATAGACTTCCATATCCAACAACATAAACATCTCCTGTTGTCAAATCTATATCAATAGCATTCATTTCATCGTCTTCATCTCCTCCGATACTAAAAGACCAATTGCAATTACCTAATAAATCAAATTGAGCAACAAAACCATCTTTATTCCCCCTTGAATTAACTGAGTTACCTCCCGCTGTAAAGTCACTAGATAAACTGCCTTCAAAAGTTCCAACAGCATAAACATAACCTCTTGCACTATCCACTATGATATCATTAACGGTTTGTAAATTGGAATCATGAAGATTCTTATACCATTGCCAAGAAAATTGTTGGGAGAAAAGACTTCCTAAAGTAAAAAATAAAAGTAATAACAAAAGGACTAGTTTCTTCATATAAATATAAAACTATGAAAAAAAATACTTCTTAACAATTTATTGTGCGCTTATTTTCAAAAAAAAATAATTTGCATTTTTCTAAAAAAAGATAATTACAAAAATAAATAGCTATAAAAATCTCAAGGTAGATCGTTTCGAAAATCTTCAACTATTTATATTACATATTAATAATCAAATTAGAAGATTAATTATTAGCACTAGAAGCTTTCTATTGAAATTAATTCGAATGGAACTTTTATAATATTCATGTAGTCCTCTCCTACTTCTTCCATCTCTACATCATCTTCTTCAAAATACCATTTCACCAATAAATCTGAAGCTTTAATTTCGCTAAACACTTTAAAGATATTTAACAAAACGACTGACGTGCTTGTATTAAAATATTCTAATTTTAAGATCAAAACTGTTTTCGCTTGCGAATTTTCTGCATATTCTTTGAGCCAAGCCATAACATCTTTATAAAATTCCGTTGTATTTTCTGGAATAGAAATTCCTTCAATTGATAACTCACCTGAATTATAATCAAAAAACACACGAGGTGTTTTTACCGTTTTATCTATTTTTAAATTTTCCATCGGTGTAAAAATAAATAATCATTTTTAAATAACATCATTTTTTATGATATAAATAACAACAAAATAAATCACCAATCTTATTTAGAATTAAGACAAGAGTCGATTTCAAAATTAAAAACCTTTTCGACCATGTCTAACTTTATTTATTTCGGAGTCTAATCTGATTAAAAAGAGACAACGAAAAAGTATAAGAAAAGCCTATAATAACCATTATTAAAAAAACTACAATTCCATATTGGTTTAAGTTAAATGCCAAATTCACACCGTAAATAGCATAAATTATTATACTAAAATCTAACAACAACCAAATTGATAATTTCATCTTAGCATATTTTTTTTCCACTGTCGCTTGATTTTGATTTTTTAAATCATATTTTGGCGTTCTCACAAAAGGAGACTTAATTCCAATCAAGCCTTCAAAAACAGCTTTTGCATTATAGGTTGTCAACCCCAACATAGCGGTTAAAAAAACAGGAAAAAACAATAAAAACCGAAACAATTCAAATACAGCATTCTTCGTTTCACTCCTTGTCGCAATAAAATACATAAATCCAAGTAAGAAAGTATTCATAAGATAAAACCCTAGATAACTCACTAAATATTCTATATGAGGATTCGATTCTACAACAAGTAATAAAGGTACAGTGAGTATAATTAAACCAAAGACAGTGATAAATAAAAAGCTATTCAGCAAATGAAAAATAGCTGTTAATTTAGTCCCAAAACTAACATCCTTACTTTTAATTACTTTTCCTAAGTTTTTTCGGCTACACTCTGCCCCGCCTTTAGACCATCTAAATTGTTGATTTTTTAAACCATCAATGGAAACTGGAAGTTCAGCTGGAACTACTATTTTCTCTAAATATTTGAATCGCCAACCTTTTAGTTGAGCTCGGTAACTTAAATCTAAATCTTCTGTTAGCGTTTCTGCCGACCATCCTCCTGCATCTTCGATACAAGTTTTTCTCCAAACTCCTGCTGTTCCATTAAAATTAATAAAATGATGCGCTTTATTCCGCCCAACTTGCTCTACTCGAAAATGAGCATTTAAAGCAAAGGCTTGAAGTTTTGTCAACAACGAATAATTTTCATTCAAATGTCCCCACCTTGTTTGTACCACTCCTATTTTCTCATCTTTTAAGAAATAAAATGTTGTATCCTTTAAAAAACTTGGAGCAGGAACAAAATCGGCATCAAAAATAGCGATTAGTTCTCCCTTACAGGTTTTTAACCCGTTTGCCAAAGCTCCAGCTTTAAAACCTTTACGGTCCAATCTTCTTATATATTGTATATCAACTCCTCGTGTTTGCCATTCTGCAATTTTATTTGCAATAATTAAAACGGTTTCATCGGTAGAGTCATCTAAGACTTGAATCTCTAATTTGTCCAAAGGATAATCGAAATTACAAACGCAATCAATTAAACGCTCTATAACATACATTTCATTATATACCGGCAATTGAACAGTTACTTTAGGATAATTATGTTCCAAAACAATGGATAAGCTCCCTTGTTTTTTCATTTTTCTACGACTGACTAAATAAACGATAGCCAAATAAAACGAGACAACACTATATAGGAATATAAAAGTCAATAACAAGACATATAAACCGAAGATAAAATAACCTATTGTCATAATTTAACTAGAAAAACTTTATTAGATAATCAATTCCTATCATTTTTTCAACTGCAAAAATAAGCGTAAAACTTAAACCATGTCATTTTTCAAGAATAGATTCTCGAATACTTTTCAAGGATGAAACACTATAATTGTTAATAACATTTATTTTCTTTTTTTTAGAATAAGCCTACATTGTGCTTGTATAATATTGTTATGCTCGTAAAAAAAATAATACATTACTTTATTTTCTCGCTCAACACCATAGTTGTAATGGGGCTTTTCTTCTCTTATTTCACGAGTTATATACCTCCGAGTACAACCACTTTCTTTTCTTTTTTTGGACTAAGTTACCCTTTACTTTTAATAACCAATTTAGCATTTATAGCCTATTGGATTATCAGGCATAAAAAGAAGGTCTATGTTTCAATATTCGTCATTTTAATAGGGGGCTTTCATCTTTTTCAATTCTTTCAGTTTCCAAAGAATAATAACATCACAGCGAATCAAAATCACATTAAAATAATGAGTCATAACGTTCGCCTTTTTGATTTATATGATTGGACAAAGATAAAAGGAATTAGAGCTAAAATAATCGCTTTAATAAACGATGAGAGGCCAGATATTATTTGTTTTCAAGAGTACTACTTAAAAGGAAACAATAAAAAATTGAAGAAAGCTTTATCTACTCCTTATGCTTACGAAAACTTTACTTCAAAAAAGGTTAAAAAAGGAATTTCTACAGGAGTTGGAACGGCTATTTTTAGCAAATACAAGATTATTAACACAGGAAAAATCATTTTTAAGAATGATAAAGCCAACCATGCTATATTTATTGATGTAATTAAAAACAAGGACACCATAAGAGTTTACAATGCTCACTTAGGTTCTATTCGTTTTGACAATGAGGATTATGATTTTATAAAATCTGATAAATCTAAAATATCTGAAGCTGATTTAATTCCATTCAAAAAAGTAATAAAAAGACTTCAAAAAGGATTCAGAGACCGTGAAAACCAAGTCAAAACGCTATTACTACACATCAAAAACTCTCCCTATCCAACATTGGTTGCTACCGATATGAACGACACTCCCGTATCTTACAGCTATAGCCAATTTAACAAAGTACTACAAGATACTTTCACGGAAAAAGGAAGTTGGACTGGTAGCACTTATATTGGAGCAATGCCCTTTCTTAGAATAGACTATTTGTGGCACAACTCTAAAATGGAGTCTTTGGATTTTAAGACCATCGACAAACAACTTTCTGACCACAGACCGATTATAGGCGTGTTCGACATCTTAAAAAAGTAAAAACAAGGCGGTTACATCATGTTTTAGAATTCAATTATTCTCAAATCGTCCCCCAATTAACAAATAGATGTTGGCATACTATTTTCATTACAGAAAAAGATAACCTATAATTTCTTTATTTTGTAATTACACATGATTTTTATTAAAAACTACATATTCTTACTGGGATTTATTTTCTTTAGTCCTCTTTTATTAATTGCTCAAGATAAAACAATTGATAAAATAGAAATGCTTTATGATCAAGGGAATTTTAGTCACGTTTTGAAAAAAACGGCTAAATTAAAAAACACTTCAGAATATAAAGAGAGTGCCCCAATTTTCCTTTTTAATGCTTTGGCAGAATATCAACTCAAGCATAAAGCTAAATATTCTGAAAAAGAGGCTTTAAATACATTTAAAAAATATATTTCATTAGATAAAAATCGAGAATACAGTATTACATACGGAAATTACATTTATGATTTACAATTGGGATTGGTAAACGAAATAAGAGCTTTAGAAAAAGCAAACAAATCTGATATAGCAAAGCTCAAATTTACAGAATACAATCAACTTTTTGAAAACAATGTTAATTTTGAAGAAATGACAGCTACCAAGCCAAAGGTCAAAGTAAATGAAAATAAGCCTGTAGAAATAGAAATCCCACAAAATACACCAGATAATAAAGATGAATCTTTAGCAACAAAAGAAACCGTTAAGTTAAAGACTAAAAAGGTAATAAAGGAAGCTAAAAAGCACATTGGAACACCATACAAATACGGAGGAATTACGCCTAAAGGTTTTGATTGCTCTGGTTTCACGCAATATGTAATGGCAAAAAACAATGTTCAAATCCCAAGAACAGCTTTAGCTCAATCGCAAACAAGTAAAAAAATAAAACAGAAAAACGCTAAAGTTGGTGACCTTGTCTTTTTTGGTTCAAGTAAAAACAAAATCAATCACGTGGGAATAATTAGCCAAGTCGATGGGGATAAAATTTATATGATACACGCTTCGAGTAGTAAAGGGATTATGATTTCTGAAATTACAACGAATGTTTATTGGGGAAAAAGATTACAATTGATAACAAGAATAACGAAATAATAATATGATTAAATATTTACTACTCATACTTTTAAGTTTTACTACACTAAGTTTTATTAGCCAAGATAAAATAATCGTTGTTATCGATGCTGGTCACGGCGGTAAAGACCCTGGAAACTTAAATAAAACAAAAGGGTTTATGGTTGAAAAAGACTTAAACCTTAGCATCTCTAAAAAATTGGGAGCATATATTACAGAATATTTAGGACATCAAGTAAAAGTTGTTTACAGTAGAACTACTGACGTTTTTATTCCGCTTGTAGAAAGAGTGGATAAAGCCAATAAAATGAATGCTGATTATTTTATATCTATCCATTGCAATGCTTCTGACAATCCTGCTGTACACGGAACAGAAACGCACATTCATAATATAAAAAGCGTAAAAAGTAGAGAATTGGGCTTACAAATAGAAAAACAGTTTAAAAATAGGGCTGGAAGAAATAGTAGAGGCTTAAAATTAAAAACAGACCGAATGTTTAACATTCTGGTATTGAAGGACAGTAAAATGCCCGCCATTTTAGTTGAAACAGGATTTATGACCAACCCTACAGAAGAAGCTTACTTAAATTCTATTAGAGGACAAGACTTAATTGCGTCTGCAATTTTTAGGGGCTTTAGAGATTATATAAAGGTTAAACATAATATCACGATGCAAAACCCAGGAACTTCTACTCCTGTAACAAAAGGACCTGTATATAAAATACAAATAATGGCTTCTACAGGACCTGTTTCTTTAAAAAACCCAAGCTTTAAATCAATAGGGAAACCGATAGAAGAAATGAAGATTACAAATGCTACCTCTCCTTACAATTTCAAATACTACGTCGGAAATTTTAAAGACAAAAGAGAAGCTAAAAAACTGTTGAGAGAAATACAGTTGGGTAGTTTTAAAGATGCATATTTAGTTAAGTTTGAATAATTTTTCTTCGTCATGCAAAAAATAAAAGTCCTTTATATTTCGAGTTGGTACCCCAGCAAAGAACATCCAACTTTAGGTAATTTTGTACAGAAACACGCTGAAGCTGTTCAACCTCATGTCGATTTAGAAGTTTTATATATAACTTCTTCTTCAACTGATTCAATAGAACATTCGATTATTAACAATGTCAGTAC
>WFNC01000583.1 GCA_015488785.1 Flavobacteriales bacterium
GCTGCAGAAGTATCGTCGCAACTTGATTCTATCCCAAGAATGATGTTATCTTTGTTCATTAAACCTTTTTTTTAAGAATATAGTTGTACAAAAATATTAAAAATATCTTTACCATTATTAAAAGAACGATCGGATATGCTTTCGAATTTCTTTTTTTAATTATTGTGCTCTGCTCTTTTGCAATACAATCTGCCCAATTTCAAAAAAAAATTGCAGAAAAAGCGACCGATATTTTAAGTAAAGAACTAAACGCTAAAATTAGCATTGATAAAATCAGAATAAATGGACTTCATTATATTAAAATAGAAGGTTTATATTTAGAAGACCAAGAAAAAGACACACTTCTTTATGCTCCTAGTTTTGTAGGAAACCTCGATAAATTTAGTTTAGAAAACAAACTTCTTTTGGTCGATATATTAAAATTAGAAGACACAAGAATCAAGCTTCAAAAATACAAAGGAGATACAACGCTCAATATTCAATTCTTACTCAATTATTTAAACAAGAAAGAAAAGAAAAAGACTTCATTCAAATTTTTATCCGAAAACATAAGTTTAAATAACGTCCATTTTTCTTACGACGATTGGAACGTGAAAGAAAAAGATTACGGCGTTGATTTTAAACACATTGACATTAAAAAACTGCACGGAGGCATCAATAAATTCCAAAACCACGGAGCTTCAACTCGTTTTTCTTTAAGTCATTTATCCCTAGAAGAAAAATCTGGTTTTATAGCGAACAATTTAACGGCCTTTGTATTGGTTAGTCCTAAAAAAATAGAAATAAAAGATTTAAATATTTTAACACCTGAATCAGATTTAAATGCAAAAGAATTAACGTTTATTTACCGTGATTTTAGAGACTTTAGAGATTATGTCAATGCTGTTTACATGAAAGGAGATGTACAAGCCTCTAAGCTAAACATGACTGACCTATCGTACTTTGCTCCTGCATTAAAAAAAATGAGTCATACGGTTACTTTTGAAGGGAAAGTAAAAGGACCTGTAAACGAACTTTATGTCAATGATTTTCATTTTGGATTATCAGAAAACACTTACATTAATTGTGATGCAGAAATAAAAGGACTCCCCTATTTGGATGAAGTTCTTTTCTACATAGACATTAGCGAAGCTCAAACCTACCGAGAAGATTTGAATTTAATCGATTTTAAAGCCCTAGGAATGAAAAATGACTTAACCATTCCGAAGCAATTAAAGCATTTAGGGGTCGTAAACATAACAGGGATTCTCGATGGATTTTACAATGATTTCAATGCTAACCTTTCTATAAAATCAGATATTGGAGCGGTAAAAGCAGACTTAATTTGTGGCGTAAATAAGAATTCAAAGTTTTATTACAAAGGAAAATTAAATACTAAATTGCTCGAAATAGATAAAATTTCTGGAGTAAATGACCTCGGTTTAGTCTCGTCGAACTTGACCATTGACGGAAAAGGTTTTACAAAAAAAGACATCTCTTTAAAAATAAATGGAGACATTCCACTCTTTGAATATAAAGGCTATCAATATAAAAACGTTTCCCTGGACGGAAAGATTGAAAAAGCCTCTTACACAGGAAAACTAAAAGTAAGAGATAACAATATTGATTTAGTTTTTGATGGAGATATAGATATGAATCAAAATCCTATTAGTTTTAACTTTGAAGCAGATTTACAAACCGTTCATCTATCAGATTTAAACTTAATTGAAGGTCGAGAATCTGCAATGGTCTGCATGAACATAGAAGCAAATGGATTTGGAAACAATTTAGATGATTTCTCTGGATTTATTCACCTCAACGATGTCGCTTATTACGAAAATGAAAAAGATTATTACTTTGATTCCATCCTGTTTGAATCTCAAAGTAATTCTCGTTACCACAGTATTAATGTTTTTGCCCAATTTGCAGAATTAAGTATGGTTGGAAATTACAGTTTAGATTCTTTACCTCAAAGTTTGTATGGACTAGGAGCAAAAGTACTTCCTTCTATATTCTCTAAGCAAGAACAAATCGAAATTAAAAACCAACAATTTGATTTAGATTTAAAGGTTAATAATTTATCCATGCTTACCACGTTATTTTATCCTGAATTGGAGGTTTCTGACCAAACAAAAATAAATTGCAAATACCAAAGTAATCAAGATTTATTGAAACTCTATTTTTATTCGGACTTTGTTAACTATAAAAATTTCGAATTCAAAGGAATAGAACTAGACACAACAAAAAAGATTAGTGGTTTTGACCCTTTTTATGTTTTTGATTTAAAAATAGACACAATTATTCCAAAAGAAAACCTATTGGTTCAAAACGTAGAATTACAGACCAAAGTTTATCAAGACAATGTTAGTTCATCTATTTTCTGGGAAGCTCCCGACTCCTCATATTGGGGAAATATTGCTATTGACGGGTATATTTTAAGCCCTTCAAGTTTTGAAGTTAGCGTATTACCTTCTACCTTTTATGGAAAAAAAATAGGGAAATGGAACATTTATCGAAATGCTGAAATATCGATTGATTCAACTTCAATAGCCATTCAAAACCTACTTGCAAACAATAATTTTCAGACCGTTAGACTAAATGGTAAAATTTCCGAAAAACCGATTGATCAACTTAATTTTGAATTGGGAAGTTTTGAGTTAAGTAACATCAATGACTTAATTGGAAATAAAAGCGAAAAAACTAAACTCGGAGGAGTTGTAAATCTGTCTGGTTTTGTTTCAGATATTTATAACGATGTTTACTTCGACGCCTATTCTTGGATTAATAATTTTTCGGTTAGCGACGAAATTATAGGAGATGTCGAACTTAGTTCAAATTGGAATGCGGAACTAGAACGAATAGAACTTGATGGTAGTATAGAGCGAGCGAATGGAATAAGAGATTTTGAAATATCGAAAGGTTATTATTACCCAAGAAAAGAATTAGACAACATCGATTTAGCTATTGATTTTAAAAAGACTAACCTCTCATTTGTAAATCTATTCTTACCAAAAGCAATAAGAGACTTGAAGGGAAATCTACTCGGAGAACTAACAGTGCTTGGAGAATTAAAATCCCCAAGACTACAAGGCGATTTATACTTAGACAGTGCTCAAGTAACAATTGATATGCTAAATACAACTTACTATACCCATGGAAAAATAAAGATAGAGGAAGACTTAATTGGTTTGGAAGCACTACCTATTAAAGATAAGTTCGGAAGTGAAGCGACTTTAGTTGGTTCATTTGTACATCAGAATTTTAGAAATTACAGTTACGATTTTTTCGCCTTTTTTGATCATCCATTTTTAGTTATGAATACCAACTATGAACAAAACCCGCTCTACTATGGAGATGCTTTTGCCACAGGAGATGTTTCGATTGGATTTGAAAAGATTTTAGAAATAAACGTCAACGCAAAATCAGAAAAAGGAACAAACATAACTTTACCACTTTATGGATCAGAAGAAGTGGTACTAGAAGATTTTATCACTTTTGTAAATAAAGACAGTACAGCTGATGATTATGAAGTAAATTTAGATGGAATAAACCTTAATTTAAGTTTAGATATAACCGAAGATGCAGAAATTCAACTCGTATTTGATGAAGTAGTAGGCGATGCTATAAAAGGAATTGGAAGCGGTCACATAGACATGTACATTGATCCTTTTTATGACTTTTATATGTTTGGAAATTACACCATAAAAGAAGGAAGTTACCTATTTACGTTAAGAGATTTCATAAACAAAAAATTCAGCGTAAAACAAGGTGGAACACTTAGCTGGTACGGAAACCCATACGACGCAGACATAAACCTAACAGCTATTTACCCCTTAAAAGCAAGCCTATATAATATAATGCCTGAAAGTGAAAGAGACTTATACAAACAGAAAGTAAATGTAAATTGCGAAATGAACTTAACAAACAGCCTATTTAACCCAAACATAGATTTTAATATAAATTTACCCCGGAGTGATGAAAATGCCAGAAGTGCATTATTGAACCTTGTAAATACCCCCACTGAAATGAACCGTCAAGTTTTTTCATTACTAATTCTAAATAAATTTTTACCTAGAGTTGATGCTTCTGGAGCAGGAAATGGAATAGTTGGTGCTACAACAAGTGAAATGCTTTCGAATCAACTCAGTAATATGTTATCTAATTTTTCTGATGATTTTGACATAGGCTTTAATTATAGACCAGGAGATGAAATTAGTAATAAAGAAGTTGCACTAGCTCTTTCTACTCAACTGTTAAATGACAAGTTAACTATTTCAACTAATCTTGGTGTTTCTAGTGGAGTTAATGGCTCAAACTCTACCACATCTACCAGTAATTTCATTGGAGATGTAGATGTCGAATACCAATTAAATGACAAAGGAAATTTGAGGGTTCACGCATTTAACCGTTCCAATGAATTTGATCCAACAACGACTAGTAATGCAAAAAACACACAAGGTGTAGGTTTGTTTTATCAAGAAGATTTTAATACATTTAAAGAACTTTATTGTAAATTACTAAATGTTTTGAAGAAAAAGACGAAGAGAGCGAATTGTGATGAAGAATAACTTAAACCTAGATTAAGCAACCCTTTTTTATTTTTCACGTCAAACAACTAACAATACAAATTATTACTTATGAAATACTTTTTTTCCATAATTTTCATTATAGTCAGCACAGTTATTCTTGCCCAATATTCGATAAAGCCATTCGAAAGAAAAGTTTTTATAGAGAACAAAGGTCAATTCAAAAATGCACTACCTAAAGAATATCAAGATTTTGAATACTGTATTGACAATGGAACTCAAATTTTATTTAAAAACAATGAACTAATCTATCATTTTGAGCAAGACCATCAGGCTGAGTGGATGGAAGAAGAAAAAAGAGAACATGAAAGAGAAGAGTTTAAAACGGCGGAGGAAGAAGAACGTGAGCGAGAAAAATTCAAATCGACTCATCAATATATTAAAATGAAATGGGTAGGTGCTAATCCAGAAGCAAAAATTAGTATAGAAACTTTAAACCCCACAAAATATGGATATGGAGTAGATTGGGAAGACACAAAAAAAGGACATACTGTTTTCTGTAAAGGATATAAAAAATTAACACTTAAAAATATTTACGAAGGTGTTGACATTGAGTATTTTTTCACTGAAAAAACAGGAGAAATAAAATATAACATAATCGCAACTAAAGAAGCCGACTTGTCACAAGTAAAGTTTATATACGAAGGAGCAAAAATAGATTTAGAAAAGGAATCGTTAATAATCGAAACATTAGGAGGTAAAATGGTAGAATCAGCTCCCGTGTCTTATACAACTAAAAGTAAACAAAAAATAGAATCCTCTTTTTTTATAGATGATAATAACGTGATTTCTTTTAAAATTGAAGAAACAAACCAAGCAATTACAATAGACCCAGTAA
>WFNC01000584.1 GCA_015488785.1 Flavobacteriales bacterium
GAAACATAAATTAAAAAAGGATTTATAAATGATAATATGTTATAAAAAAGAATATTATTTTAATTAAATCTTAAATTTTTGTAACAATTGTTACTCTTTTATCCAAAAATAAATATATATTTGGGAAATCTTAACTGAAATATTAACCAAATTTATTATTTATGAAGACAAAAATTACATTATTTTTAATGGCCTTTATTATGCTTTCTTTTAGCGTAATGGCTCAGTACAAAGTGTCCGGTACTGTAAAAGATGCCAATGGCGACCCAATTAGTGGTGTTTCTGTTGTTGTTAAAGGATCTAAAAGAGGGACAACAACTGATTTCGATGGAAAGTATTCACTAGCAGTTGTTAAAGGTGACACACTTGTATTTTCATCTGTTGGATATGAAAGCGTTGAAAAAGTTATGGATGGATCTGCTGTAGTAGATGTGGTTATGGCTGAAGGTTTAACCCTTGACGAAGTTGTGGTAACAGGTAACCGTTCTAAACCGAGAACTGTTTTAGATTCTCCTGTGCCAATTGATAACATTAGCTCTAAAGAATTAGCTAAATCAGGTAAAGTACAGGTGGAGCAAATGCTAACCTACAAAGTACCTTCTTTTAACTCGCAAACGCAACCTATTTCTGATGCCACGGCTCACTTTGATCCTGCAGATTTAAGAGGTTTAGGGCCAAGTAGAACCTTAGTGTTAATTAACGGAAAACGTAAAAACCAATCTGCTCAAATTTATCTTAACGGTACTCCGGGAAAAGGAGAAGTAGGAATTGATTTAAAATCTTTCCCTAGTAATGCTGTTAAACGTATTGAAGTTTTACGTGATGGTGCATCTGCACAATACGGTTCCGATGCAATTGCAGGTGTAATTAATATTATCTTAAAAGATGATACAGAATTTACCGAAGTAAATGCTATTGCTGGAGTAACAAGCCAAGGTGATGGTTTTAAAATGGGAGTAGATTATAATGGTACTTACGATTTAGGTGATGGAAAAATTAACTTAAGTTACGAAAATTACCACCAAAACATTACGAATAGAGCTGGTTCTCCTGGGGTGAAAGACACTCCTAAATTACCTGAAGAATTCAATTCTAATGGCGATCCAAATTTTGTAGATACTCCTGATGATCCAAATACACCTGGAGTGGATGAATTTGTTTCAGCTCATGATAACTTTTTAAATGCTGTTGCATATTGGGGTTCACATCATGAAAATTGGGATAGATGGGCTACTGAAAATCCTCAATTAGGAATGATTGTAGGACAACCGGATTTAACTAAAAATTCTGTTTTAGCAAATATTACGTATCCTTTAGGAGAGAATGCTGAATTTTATACCATGAATACATTTACCAAAAGATTAGGTAAAAGTTTTGCTTATTACAGAGCTCCTTATTGGAGGCATGATGTAGAGGATTCTGAATTTATGGCACCTTTTGGAAGTTTTGTAGGATACCACCCAACTTTTGAAACCGTAGTTTTAGATAATATGAACGTTGCCGGTTTTAAATTTGATATGTTAGGTTTAAAAACAGATTTAAGTATGACTTATGGTAGAAACTATGTGGATTATACGGTAAAGCATTCTGTAAATAGAGATTATTTAGGAGATCATGGAACTTCACCAAGAACATTCCACCCTGGAGGTTACGCATTCAGTAACTTTATTACTAATTTAGATTTCAGTAAAGTATTTAATGATAATGTAAGTACATCTTTTGGTTTTGAATACAAAAAAGAATACTACAAAGGACATAAAGGTGATGAATTATCTTTCTACGGAGGAGGTTCAGACTCTTTTGCAGGTATTAAACCCGCAGAAGCAATGGATGTTAATAGAAGTAACTTTGCGGCTTATGCTGGTTTAGATTACGATTTTAACGAAGATTTCTTATTAGGTGCCGCGGTACGTTATGAAGATTTTACCGATTTTGGTTCTAACTTTTCTTGGAAAGTAAACGGACGTTATAAATTTGGTGATAAAGTAACATTAAGAGCTTCTGCAAGTACAGGATTTAGAGCACCAACGTTACACCAAAGATATATACAATTAACGCAATATATTATTGTATCTCCGAACCCAGATCCACAATTGCAAGGTACTTTGCCTAACAATTCTGCTGCTGTAAAAGGTTTAGGTGTTCCAAGTTTAACTGCGGAAACATCACAAAACTTTTCTTTTGGTGGTACTGCAAAATTAGGAAGATTAAACATTACTGCTGATGTGTATCAAATAAAAGTAAAAGACAGAGTTTTATTCTCTTCTCAAATTAAACCTTTAGATGGTAATTTAGATGGTTCTGATCCTGTTGAGCAAGTATTAATTGATAATGGTGTATTAGCATTACAATTCTTTATTAATGCAGTAAATACTAAAACTAATGGTGTTGATATAGTTTTCGATTATCCTAATGTTAGTTTAGGTGAAGGTAAATTTGGTGCTAATTTAGCAATGAACTTTAACAAAAATGTAATCGATGGTAAAGTGAAGAATCCTGCCGTATTAGAAAATAATGGTTACGATATTTTTAACCATAGAGAGTCTATGCGTATTACAGATGCTAGACCTAAAAACAAGATAGCTTTAGGTTTAAATTATGATATTAATAATTTTAGCTTTGCGTTAAATAACACTCGTTTTGGAGAAGTAACTGTTGCTAGTGAAGATGGTACACAAGACCAAGAATTATCGGCTAAAGTTGTAACTGATTTTGTTTTAGGATATAACTTTTCTAAAAAATTCAATGTTACTATAAATGCTAATAACATTTTTGATGTATATCCTGATATTCTTTGGGATGGTACAAATGGTCACCCTGATTTACGTTCTGCTGGAGGAAGATTCCTTTACAGTTCAGAAGTATCTCAAATGGGACAATTAGGTGCAAACTATGCACTTAAATTCACTATGAAATTCTAATTATAGCAATTTTTTCATAATAAGTAAAAACCTCTTAGATTTTCTAAGAGGTTTTTTTATGTTTTTATATTTGTTGTTGGTATTATCTTGGAATGTTTTATTAGTCTACAGTCTACAGTCTACAGTCTACAGTTTACTGTTA
>WFNC01000585.1 GCA_015488785.1 Flavobacteriales bacterium
CATTATGATAGAACAATTAGAAGTATTCGAAAGTAACGTCTTAGCAATTCAAGTGATAAACGGTTTTACGGAAGCAGACGAAAAAATATGTCAGAAGTTCTTTCAAGAAAAATTAAATCAAGGTCATAATCAAGTGAATGTTTTAGTTAAAATAGATGAAATAAAAGTTTCTAAATCAAATGCTAAAGCGTTCTTTGAAGATGTCGTATGGCTGTTACGGAATTATAAAAAAATGGGACACCTAGCTATTGTAGCACATTCGAAGGTTTTGAAAATGTTAATTCCTATTGATAATTTATTTTTTGAACGAGCAAGCAAAGGTAGGTTAGAGCGTTATTTTGACGTTTCTCAAATGGATGAAGCGCTAGAATTTGTAAAACAATAAAATCGTAAAAATGAAACAAATATTACTAAGTGTGTTTTTATTGATTGTTACAATTGTAAGCTATTCTCAAACATTACATTATACAATTACGTCTAATGATTCTTATATTGGAAATTTAGAAGTAACGAAATCTACAACTAACGATCTACTCCAAATTGAAGTTTTAAGCCAGGTTAAAGTAAACTTATTTATCGCTATTGATTTTACATACAAATTGAATTGTACCTACAAGAATAATGAATTACTTTTTAGCTCTGTTACAACTTATGTTAATGGAAAAGTACACTCTACCACTACAACTGAAAAAGATGGAGCGTATTATTCGGTGACCAAAGATGAGCACCCATTAAAATATTTAGACAAAATATTTTATTCAGGAGCTCTATTGTATTTTACAGAACCAAAAGGAGTAACCAAAATATTTTCTGAATTTGATGGAATTTCAAAACCAATAACAGAAATTAACAAAAACGAATATCAAATTAGAAATCCTAAAAATGATCATTTAAGTGAGTACCGTTATAAAAATGGTATTCTTCAATCATCTGTCAATCACCATCGTTTGATGACTTTTACCTTGACTAAAATTTAATTTGAAAGAATAATAATTCAATCTATTTTTACATAATAGTGAGCTCTTTTAATTTAGTGATTATAAAAAAAAATCAACAGTTATACAAGTTAGGTATTCAAATGCATTTAGCTTGTTGGGAGAAATGAGGGTTCGAAAAATCGAAAAGCTGTTTGGTTTAAATGTAGATAATAACAGCGCCAAATAGAAGGAAAAACATTGCTTTAATAAAATAAACATCAAAAACGACTTTGTTAATGTTCAATTATTATCTTTGTTACTTACAAAATACGCTTTCTTAAGAATGAAAATATCAGAACATATAAAAAATGCAGACAAAACAATGTTTTCATTTGAAATTATACCGCCATTAAAAGGCAAAGGAATCGAAGCATTATACGAAGGAATTGACCCCTTAATGGAGTTTGAACCTCCTTTTATAAACGTAACTTACCATAGAGAAGAATATTCTTACAAGGAAATGGGAGACGGATTATTAAAAAAAATTTCGATTAGAAAAAGACCTGGAACTGTTGGAATTTGTGCTGCGATAATGCATAAATACAAAGTAGATGCAGTTCCTCATCTTATTTGTGGAGGGTTTAATGTAGAGGAAACCGAAAATGCATTGATTGATTTACAGTTCTTAGGGGTTGACAATATTCTTGCACTAAGAGGTGATCCCATTAAATCTGAAGCCTCTTTTACTCCTGAAAAAGGAGGGCATCGTTATGCTGTAGAATTAATTGAGCAAATTAATAACTTAAATAAAGGGCAATATTTAGAAAGTTTAAACCAGAATACACCAACAAATTTCTGTATTGGGACTGCAGGTTACCCAGAAAAACATTTTGAAGCAATGAATCCAACTTCAGATTTAAAACATTTGAAAGAGAAAGTAGATGCTGGAGCAGAATATATTGTTACCCAACTTTTTTATGATAATCAAAAATATTTTGACTTTGTAAAAAAATGTAGATCAGTAGGAATTAATGTTCCAATTATTCCAGGAATCAAACCAATAACAAATTTACGTCATATTTCTTTTTTACCTAAGTTCTTTAATGTAGATTTACCTGAGGATTTGGCTAATGAATTGGAAAAATGCAAGACCAATGAGGCTGTAAAGCAAGTTGGACTTGAATGGGGAGTTATGCAAGCAAAAGAGTTGGTGAAAAACAAGGTTCCGCTCTTACATTTTTACACGATGGGAAAAGGAGATGCTGTAAAAAAGATAGCAAGTGAAGTTTTTTAAAAAAAAGTAAATAATTTTGAATATTATGTTTGAAAATTGGTTTTCGAGTTCAATCACAAAAATAGATTTTAATATGACTAAAGTAATTTCTTTTATAAGTAGAAAAGGAGGAACTGGTAAAACAACAAATGCCATAAACTTAGCTACTTCTTTAAGTAGTATTGGGTATAAAGTAATGCTTGTGGAAACTGATACAAACTATACTTTGATTTCTTCTCGAAAGTTAGAATTGTTTAAACGTAAAGAAAAAGAAGATGTTTACTTTCCTGTCTTGGCTTCTGAAGATCATCGAGTTGCCGAGGAAATTGAACAATTAAAAGCATCTAATGCATTTGATATCTTAATTATCGATAGTGCAGGAAAAACAACAGATTCTGGAATTAGAGAATTATGCTTGGCTTCTGATATGATTATTATTACAACGAGTCTAACACAAAATGACTTATTGGTTACTTTCCAAACAGTGAAGGATTTGTTGCCTGCTAAAGAAATCAAACCACAATTAAAACTTTGTATTTTACCCAATAGAATTCATTCGCATACAAGAATGAAAACAGTAAAAGAAACGTTAGAAGATTTAGAGGCTGAAATAATAGATACTTACGTACCTCAAAGAAAAATCTATACTACTCCAAGCACCATTGATGCAGAGAAAAAATACTTAAATGTAGCGAACGAAATTGTAAAAATACTTAAATAATGGCAAAAAAAAATAACACATTATCAGATTTATCGGATTTTCTAAATCAAAACCCAAACGAAATAGAAGTTGGAAAAGTAACGTCGAAGGAAGATTTTATATCAAGAGCTCCTAACAATTTAGTGAACGTTAAGAAAACAACTGTAAAAAAGCACAAAAAAAACAATAAATCTCTAGGAGATATCGCTAAATTCTTACACGAAAAAGCAGAAAAAGAGAATAAAAGTTACACCGAGCTTTGGCTGCAATTATTAGAAGAAGGAGTCAAAATAGATCCATTGTTAAAGCACACAACAGCTTTTAAAATGATGAAAACAATTCGTAAAACTTCTGTTAGCGTTGTTTTAGAGGGGATTACTCAATTGATAAAAAGAAAGTAGATGAAGTTAATTCCGCTTGTTTTATATACTTTCATCTGTCTTAACTTATTTTCTCAAAAAGGTTCTAAAAAAAAGATTTACAGTTCTTTTACACTAATAAACGACAACTTAGAATCAACAAGAAATAAGCTTTCTAAGCAAATTAACACACAGTATTTTGATTTGATAAAAGAAAAAGGGAAAGATAGTACCATTGTTTCTATTTCAGATTCCTTAAGAATAAAATCGAATGATTTAGTAAACTATTTGAGTCGTATAAAAGTATTTCTGATTATTAAAACAGAGCAATTAGAAAAAAAAGTAGTTGTAGAAAACGATACAATAATCGGATTAGAACAGCTAGAACATTTTGATGACTATTTTACACCATCAGAACTTTTAATCGGTGAAAATAGATGGGATGCTAAAAAAGGAAAATATACCGCGAATGAAATCTCTAAAAGAATAAAAGAATACTCCCTTTTTATAACGGATACTTGCTTTAAACAATTTGAGAAAGAGATAGTTTACCTTGGTAAATATTGGAATTCAGATGATTTCTATCACAAACCTTTAGCTGGAATTATAACTCAAATAGCGCTAATTCAATTAAATGTAAAATTAACAGAACAAGCTACTATTAACTCTTTTTATCATAAAATAAAATGAAATATTTATTCTTCACTTTCTTAATTAGCCTTACAGTTTTTACACGAGCGCAATCAAAAAACTTAAAAACATCATTAGATTTAAAGATAACTTCTGTAGAGAAAATGAGAAAAACTTTAAGTAACACAACGTTTTTAGTTTATAAAAATGATGCGTTAACAGATTCTATCCTACTTGAAAAAGGAAGGTTTAAACTAAAGCTAGATACAGGATTTGTTTATAAAGTAGTCATAAAGAAAAAAGACTATGTTACTAAATATGTTATTTTAAACACGCAAGAAGCTCCCAAAAAAGCTAAAAAATTCACAAAATTAAAAATAGACATTGGCTTATTTCACGAAAAAGACAATTTGAATGTAGCATTTTTAAAAACAGAGCCAATTGGTTATGCACGCTATGATTTTATTACCGATAAAATGGCTTGGGACGAAGCTTATTTAGATTTAATGAAAAGTAAGATTATTAGAGCAACTTTAGATTACGCCAAGAGTAAAGAAACTCCATAGATTGTAGTAAAAGGAGTACTAATGTTAATTTAATATTATTTTTTTCTATAAATGCATTAAATCATAATGCAATTAAGGTTGTAAATGAAATACATCATCTATCTTTGTATAAACTTTTAAAATCAAAGAAAAATGAAAAAAAATTACCTTTTGTTCGTTGCTTTATTGGTAACGGCTCTTTCTTTTGCGCAAGGCTCAGAAGATTTTACAAATTCGGCTGCTACAACTTCCTATGCTAATGGTAGTTTTACAGGCAATAACGGAGTAACTTGGACATATACGAAATCTCGTAGTGCTGTTTCAAATGGAGGAGGACTTCCTGCCGCGGCTCAATTACCAGCGTTAATGTTACGTAGGTCATCTGATAACAGTAAAGTTATTTCTTCTTCAGTTACAGGAGGTATACAAGACTTTTCTGTTAAGTTATACAAACAATTTACGGGGTCAGGAAATAGACAGGTAGAATTATTTATAAACGGAACTTCAGCAGGAACCTCTACTCCATTTGATGATTACAATGAGCACATTTTCTCTGTAACAGGAATCAATATTACTGGACCTGTAATTGTTGAATTAAGAAATATAACTTCAAAACAAATTGCTGTTGATGATATACTTTGGACTCCAATGGGAGGTGGAGCTGTTGTAGATACAATCGCTACTATTTCTTCAGTTGATGCTTCGGTATTAGAAAATGTTGGAACTGTAGATGTAAACATTACGTTGAATCAGGTTCCAGTTTTAGATAAAACAATTGATTTGAGTTTAACTTCTGGAAATTCAGCAGTAATTGGAGGTTTTACAACTCAAGCAATTACTTTTGTTGGAGGAGGAGCTCAATCTCAAACGGTAACGTTAAATATTACTCCAGGTCAATTGAGTTCAGCAAGTGAAATTTTTGACTTTATGCTAACTAATCCGGGTACAGGTCTAGAAATAGGAGCGGATACAACTTTTCAATTGACCGTTAATCAATTGCCTGTTAATCCATCCCCTTGTTCAGATTTATTTTTTTCTGAGTATGTTGAAGGAGGAGGGTATAATAAAGCGCTAGAAATTTATAACCCTACTGCTAATAGTATCGATTTGTCTAACTATACTGTAGAACGTTACGATGGAGGAAGTTCTAC
>WFNC01000586.1 GCA_015488785.1 Flavobacteriales bacterium
GTCCCTACAGTATTATAAGTAATTCCTGTTGGGTTTTGAGAGGTAGAAGTGGTTGGAGTTACGCCTCCTAAACTTGTATTGTCAAAATTCCAATTCCAAGAGGTTGGAGATCCAGTTGATCCATCTGTAAAGTTAACGCTATTACCCGCAACAACAGATGTAGTAGAAGGTGTAATTGAACAAACAGGAGGAGCGTTATTACTAGAACAAACAGTTGAAGTAACTAAACTAGCTCTTCTTGGACTGTTGCTAAGTACAGTTCTAATTCTTGTTTTTTGATCTTCTGTAAAAATATTCATACAGGCATCATCAGAATAGTCCATGTAATTTTCGACCATATCCACAGATCCACAAGAAGAAGATCCTGTTTGGCATCCGTAATTTGCCGCTGTTGCTAAAGGTGTATCATTACAAAAATCATCTTGACCACATGGGCCATCTCCCCAAATGTGTCTAAGTCCGAGCCAGTGACCAAGTTCATGTGTAACAGTTCTTCCTAGATTGTAAGTAGGATTTAAGTTAAACGACCCATCATCAACAGCTGATGTTCCAAAAGCATTATAATTTATAATAACTCCATCTGTATTGGCTGAACCTCCAGAAGAGGGCATTCCTGCTAGTCCAGAAGCATCAGGAAATTGAGCATATCCTAATAAAGAGCTAGAGCTTCCTCCAAAACGACAAGTCCAGATGTTTAAATATTGTGTTGGATCCCAAATTGTTTGAGGCTTTAATGTAGATTCAATACCAGATTGATCCCATGATGCTTGCCCTAAATTGACTCTGTCAACTCCATTTGTTGAATTTCCGTTTGGGTCAACAACAGCCATGCAAAATTCAATCTCAACGTCAGCACCTACTGGGTTGGTATTGTAACCTGGAGATCCCATCATCTTACGGTAATCTTCGTTCAAAACTTGAATTTGAGATAGAACTTGTGCTGTCGAAATATTTTCCCCAGAACCTACAGCGTCTCCATTGTGAATTACATGTACAACTATTGGTATTGTTAATACAGGAAGCCTATTGCTTGATTTTTGTTGTTTGAATTGTCTAATTTCTTCACTTATCCAAGCTTCAAATTCTAATTTTGTTCCTATCTCTGGATGTTGATTTCTTCTTATTTGATCGTATTCAACTGTGGCGCAACGAACAAAGCCATTGTGTTTATGTAAATGTGTTTGACTTGAAATAGCAAACGAAGTAAAAGCTAAAGCAGTTACAAAAAATGATTTGAAAAAATTCATGTGTAAAGTTTTATTGAGTGTAAAGAAGTAAATTACTTTTGTTTCTTATTTTTTTTTGGTAGTGTAGCAACTTTCGGAGGTAAAATTGTTTTTTCTTCTTTTTTTTCTACCTCTATTTCTTTTGTTATTACCACCTTAGTATCTGTTTTAATAATCGTTTCTTTCAATTCTAAATTAGAACGTTTTACATTAGTCTGAGCCATTAACGAAGTTGTTCCTAATACAAAAAAAGGAATAAAAATAAGTTTTTTCATAAAAATAAGTTTTTGCAATTTAATGACATAATCTTGAATAATCAAATTTTATAGTGGCTTATTTGAAGTTTGTTTTTACTATCTTTGATAAAATATAAAAAGCTTGAGATGGAACACATACTATTAATTGAAGACGAAGAAAACTTACACGAAGCCATTAAAATGAATTTGGAATTAGAAGGATTTAATGTTACATCTGCTTTTAAGGGGAAAGAGGCTTTGGTTAAAAGTAAAGAGAAAAAATACGAGCTAATATTGTTAGATGTAATGTTGCCAGATATAAGTGGATTTGATATCTGCGAGACGATTCGATTAAACGATAGTTCTACTCCTATTTTATTCTTAACAGCTAAAAGTGATTCTGAAGATCGGATTAAAGGGCTTTCTATTGGAGGGGATGACTATTTAACAAAACCTTTTAATATTGAGGAGTTATTGTTAAGAATAAAGTTGTTAATCAAACGTTCGTCACCTAGTGAAAGTTCGGCTCATGAATTAGTAAATTATAAAATTGGAGGATTAGAAGTTAGATTTAACTCTTTTGAAGTTGTGAAAGAAGATGGAGGAATCATTTCGTTAACAAAAAAACAAGTTAACTTATTAAAGTTATTAATTGATAAAAAAAATCAAGCGGTTAGCAGACAAGAAATTTTAGAAAAAGTTTGGGGCTATGAAGTTTATCCTACTACTCGAACAATAGATAATGTAATTCTTTCTTTTCGAAAAATTTTTGAAAAAGATACAGCTTCGGGAACTTATTTTAAATCGATAAGGGGGGTTGGCTATAAATTTACCCCTTGATTATTAGTGTTTTTATTTATTCGTTTAAAAAACAAAAAGATAAGCAACCTTTTGAAATATTATGCGTCTATATAGTAGTAAATAGAGATTTCTACCTCGAATTTACTATTTTATATTTTCCTTGTTTAAAAAGAGATTTTGGTTCTGCTAAAATCTCTTTTTTAGTTTCTACCAAAATTTGTTCTACACTCGCTTTTAGGTAAAATCCTAAAACTAAGCATTGCTCCATAAAAAGAATACCAATCTTTATTTTTAGAGTTCCCTCTTTGGAGACCAGTGATGTCATTTCCTCCATTTATGTCTGAAGATAATTTTCCATTTTCTACCTCCAAAATATTTCGATCGACATAAGTTCCGCTTACATCGTCGAGGTAGTCGGTGTAAGTTTTTCTTATTCCATATTCGAAATTTAAAGCAAAACGTTTATTCAAGTTTATTTTAACTCCAACTCCTACGGGTAAACTTATTTGTTTCGATTTATATTGTTTCGATTGGTTTAAGGAGCTTTCTTGTCCTTCTGTTCCTAAGGTTTGAAGGCTAACCCAATTTCCATTGTTTTGAGATTGAGGATCCATTTTGAAATAAGTAATTCCAGCAAACAGATATGGTGTGCCTTTATACTTTCTTACATCTCCAATTTCATAAGGCATAAAATTGATTTCTATTGTAGGTCCTATTTCTAAAATTCGAGATCGAAAAGAGAGGTTAGAAATTGAGTTTTTAGAATTTGAAGCGGCAACAGTTCCATACATTAAATGAAGTCTCAATACAATCTGTTTGTTACTAAAATTTCGTCGGTATAATAATCCAAATGCTGGCTTATAATTATTGAAATGTTTAGTTGGGTTTAAATCACCGATGTAATAACTACCGCCACCCATGACAGCAAACTCATCAATATGTTTTTGACTAAAAAA